>JAUZPT010000211.1 GCA_030705745.1 Bacillota bacterium
CACACTTACTCCATCCATTGTTCTTAATTTCACAGGTTCAAAAAAATAGGGAATGCTGCAGCTCATACGAATCGCTCGTGCAATAGAAAAAGAACCAGGATCGATACCGTATTTATCCAAATCATCAGGCAATACGACAAGTCGTCCGTTCGTCAGGTCGGATGCAATGACTCTCAAAGCTTGAGCAGGCAAATCAGAAAAGGTTTTAAAGCCTTTCGCTTCAAGTTTTTTTTCTAGCCAATTTTCCAGTTCTTTTCCTTTATACAAACCTAATCGCCAATACACGAGAAGCCATTTGGCAAACGGAAACGGAATCAGCATTCTCCTAGCATCAAGGAATTTAGTTAAGTCGAGTACACAGAGCTGATCAAATATTTCCTCGCTCGTATAGCCGGCGGCAATCAAAGCAGCAACGATCGAGCCAGCGCTGGTTCCTGCAACCCTTTTGAATGTGAAGCCCCGCTCTTCCAACTCTGCCAATGCCCCAATTAAAGCAAAGCCTTTGATGCCTCCTCCGGAGAATACGCCATCTATTTCCATCCCCGACCCCTCCCCAAGATGTAGCCATTGTTACATCTTTAAGCGGCAGGTTTGAAAAATAGTACGGCAGACAGGCTCAAAATGAAAAGAAATATTTTGAAGTTGTTTTTATAGGGAGGGCAGTGATGTATGGTCGAGGTTGTTGATATTCGGGAGAAATGGATGAATTGTAGATAAACATCCAAAAATTGTAGATAAGCACCAAAAATTTGTTGATAAACAAAAAGAAATTGTAGATAAACACCCAAAAATTGTAGATAAACAATAAGAATGTAGTACAACAGTTAAAAGAGGTAAAAATAGTTGTAGATATTTTGTCCAAATCCTTGATTTTGGGCGAAATTAGGAAGTCCCTCTTAAATCCTGTGCTCAAATTTAAAAAAACGGTTCAAAAATAATAATTATCGATCCAAAACTTCATTTTTTTCTAGAAAAAATCTGGTTCTCATCCATTTTTCAAAAGCTCTTTTATTAAATTACATATAGGAAGGAAGCTTTCCCACTCTTCCCTCCTCCATTCACAGCAATTATTTAGTCTGATGAGCTATGCGACAAAAACGCATCAATCCATTCAAGTAAAATATTGCGTTTCCGCCTGTGGGAAATAGCTTTGAATATAACCGCGAATAGTCGATTCGAGATCTTTTGCCTGGACATCGGGATATACATATTTTCCAATACCATAGCGGCCCCATTTATACTTCCTTTTTTCTTCATCCATTTCCAGTTTAGTTTTTGGATAGCGTTTGGCGATTACATTTTTCGCTGTTTTCGTAAAACGATGCTGAATCAATTCGAACGACAAATCTCTCAAGTCAATCCCTTCAAGTGCTGTTTGCAATCGTTGAAACAGCTCTTCGTAGCCCTCCTGCCAACCTTCGTGCATATAAATTGGTGCCACAATAAATCCAAGCGGATAGCCAGCACTTGCCACTTTGCGAGCTGCTTCTAATCGCTCATCGAACGAGGAGGTTCCAGGTTCAAAATTTTTAATCACATAGCGTGAGTTTACGCTGAAACGAAATCTCGTTTTCCCGTTGTGTTTCGCATCCAGCAAATGATCGACATGATGATACTTTGTGACAAACCGAAGCCTGCCAAGCTCGGTCGAACCGATAAACTCAATCGTCTTTTTTAACGAGTGTGTCAAATGGTCCAGTCCGACAATATCGGACGTACAAGCAGCTTCAAAGCGGGTGATTTCAGGACTCCGTTCATCGATATATTTTTGGGCCTGTGCAAAAATTTCATCCAAATTTACGTATGTTCGAATATACGGCTTGCTTCCGAGAGTCGTTTGTAGATAGCAATAATGGCAATGTCCCATACAGCCTGTTGCAAGCGGAATCGCATACTCTGCCGAGGGCTTCGATGTGTCAAACTTGAGCGTTCTTCTGATTCCAACAACCAAGGTTGATTTTGCGTTTCGGTACTGCTGGAGGTCGTTTTCCCCGGGAATCCCCCTGACCTGATTGTGTGATGTCGTTTCCCTGATTTCCAAGCCCATTTTTTCGAATTTGTCCTGTAATTCCTTGCCTAGCGGATACGCAAGTGCCTGCGGTTCAATATAAACTAGCTGTGGTACGAATGGTTCCATATTTGTTCCTCTTTTCTGCGCTGAATGTCCATTTGTTGTAGTATGGACTTAATTGTTCACAGACATAAAAAAGAGGATAGAAAAAATATTTCCATCCTCTTTTACTTATTTATAGGCCACACTTTAGTTGGGCATTGCAATTCGTACAGGTGTTGCAGCCGCCCATGTCTTCTACTGTTCCTTTGCGGCAGACGGGGCATGTATCGCCCACTTCGGAGCCGATGGTGACGTTTGTAGAACGTAATTCATTGATTGTATCAACGAGAACGACATGGTGATGCGGTTTTTCTTTTTCATGATGCGTTTCTTCATGGCTGTTTTCTTCTGCTTTAAGCGTTAACACTTGTGAATCACGCGAGCCATCCACGTAAACCGTTCCACCTTTAGCGCCACCTTTATACAAGCGTTCGTACACTTTTTCCACCTGTTCAACGCTGTAGCCTTTAGGGGCATTGACGGTTTTACTGATCGAACTGTCGATCCAGCGCTGAATCACGCACTGGACATCAGCATGGGCTTCGGGTGGAAGCTCCATGGAGGAAATAAACCAGCTCGGAAGATTGTTTTCATCAGCTTCAGGATGCTGATCCAAATATTCCTGTACAATATCCGCCTTCACTTCGATAAACTTGCCAAGTCTTCCGCTTCGGAAATAAGAAAAGGAGAAGTAAGGTTCAAGTCCAGTACTGACGCCAACCATGGTTCCTGTGGATCCCGTAGGAGCAACGGTTAGCAAGTGGGAGTTTCGGATGCCTTTGCTTAAAATCGACTCGCGAATATCCTTAGGCATTTTTTTCATAAATCCTGTATCAATAAAAGACTGTCTCAAACGGTTCGTTTCTTCAACATTTTCGCTTGTTAAGAACGGAAAACTTCCCTTTTCTTCTGCAAGCTCGACAGAAGCGCGATAAGCTGTCGTTGCGATTGTTTCGAAAACATCGTCTACCAATTGATTACCCTTTTCAGAGCCGTATTCCGTTTCACAATAGATTAGAAGGTCATGAAGCCCCATTACGCCAAGTCCGACACGGCGTTCGCCAAGCGCCTGCTTTTTATTTTCTTCAAGGAAGTACGGTGTCGCATCGATGACATTATCCTGCATTCGTACTCCTACTTCAACTGTTCGCTTTAATTTTTCAAAATTCACCGTTTTTGTTTCCTTGTTAGCCATTTCCGCAAGGTTTACGGCTGCAAGATTGCACACAGAAAAAGGTGCGAGTGGCTGCTCCCCACACGGGTTGGTCGCTACAACTTTCTGTCCATATGCCTGTGCATTGGTCATCTCGTTTGCATTATCGATAAAAAATATGCCCGGTTCAGCTGAATAAGTTGCGCAAATATTGATCAAATTCCATAGTTCTTTGGCTTTAATTTTTCTGTACGTGCGTACTTTATATCCGAGCTTTTCCCATTCACGAACATCGCCAACTTTGTGCCATTCTTCATTGTAATTTTTCATTGTCTGTGCATCATAGTTTTCTGTATCAGGGAAACGGAGTTCATAATCCGCGTCGTTTTCGACTGCCTCCATGAATTCTTTCGTTAGGCAGACGGAAATGTTTGCGCCTGTCAAAAATTCGGAATTATGTACCGAGTAATTTCCACCTTCAAGAAGCTTCTCCTCGGCACTTCTGATGATGTCCGAGCTAAATCCTCCATATCCAGGAATATTATTATAATTGACTATTCCCTGATACATCGCTTCTTCCTGAAGTGTCAATGGAGTAAATTTTAGTTTGTCCTTCGCATGCTTTTTAATCGTTTCTTCATTTGTGTTCTCAATGAGGAAACGAAGGATACGAGGGTTTTGCATCTTGGAAATAATGAATTCAATAATGTCTGGATGCCACGTATATACCGTTCCTTTCGGAATATTTCGCTGTTTTGTACAGCCGGACTAGACTATATCATCACCCTCAGCCTAACTGTTAGGGGTCGGGCGCTTGTGAGAGTTTATTGTTGGGACTCACTCTCTAGTCGTTGAACCTTCGCCATTACCTAAGCCCAATGACGCTTGGCTGCAGATTGTCCAATGCATAGCAATTTTTATAGCCGTCACGCTCACCGTTTCCAGTCACGTTGTGGCTTGCCTGCCTCTAAGGATTTTCCCGCAATTCACCCGATTTTCTAGCCGTTCATTTTTTGAACGACGCGGACTAGTGCATCTATAAAATTTTCCTCTTTACCAAAGGTTTTTTCATGCTTATTTAATCCGCTAACATTATCATCTGCGCGCCTCTGCGGGATCCGCCCTGTTCAACCAAATGCGTCAGCTTGGCAATATCATCGAGCCATGAGACGGAGCCAGAGGATTTTCCGTTTACTCCTTTTGCAAGGGTTGCCCTAGGGCGCAGTGTCGAACCGTTTGTACCTACACCGCCTCCACGGCTCATGATTTCCATTACCTGCTTGCGATGGTCGGAAATTCCTTCGCGAGAATCCTGCACAAAAGGCATTACGTAACAATTAAAGAAAGTCACGTCCGTGTTTGCTCCTGCACCGTAGAGAACTCGCCCTGCCGGAATAAAATTAAGATTGACAAGCTCCTCGTAAAATTTCCCAAACCATTCGTTTCGTTTTTCTTCTGTTTTTTCGACAGATGCAAGACCTGTTGCGTTGCGTTTCGCAATTTGTTCATAAAATACTTCCAGTGGTTTCTCAATCACATCAAGAGAGCGGTTGATGATGCCTGTTTCAGATTCCTCAGGATGGTCAAGCACGCCTCTGAACTCTTCCTCAACCAACACTTGTGCGGTCTTCTTTTCCCAATCAATGGATACGATGTATCCGAGCCCGCGTGCTGGAAATTTAGGATCTTCCTTTATGGTAAGAACGACGTAGTCACCAGCTGTTAAGGTAAGTTTTTCGGTATCCTTAAACGTGTACCTGTCGAGCATGACAAGACGAGAGACGCCTTTATGTGTCATTTTCATCTCCTCTGTCACAGGGTGAACTTGAGGGAACAACCGGATATCCTCATTTAATCTCTCGAAATTAATATTCAATTTTTGTCTAAACGCAACTGACATGATCACATCTCCCTCTAAAATAATCCTTGTAAAAGGTGCATTCTGGTAAAACCTATACTAAATCTAGCTGTTTTACGATTACCCCTTCATTATGATAGATAAACACAAATTAATCAATATATAGTATACAAAACATTTTTGACACTACTATATATTGTGTTTTATACAAAAATAAATAAATTTGTCAAACTTAAAAATTATTGAAATATGGTGAAATTGAAAGATAATTCCACTTTTTTCGCCAAAAATGATTAAATTCAGCAAATTTTGCAGCTTGCTTCTTTGGCGACTAGGTAGAATAGATTAGAGTATTCAAAAAAAGGTAAAAGCAGCAGTAGCCGCTTTTACCTTTTATAATTCCACTCATCATTCTCATATCTCTCTTTGGCAATTCTATTAACGTATTCCAACTCTTCTTTTGTTAATTCGTATGGAACCAGCTCGATATCCAATCCCTCAGAAAACCCTTTATAAAA
>JAUZPT010000212.1 GCA_030705745.1 Bacillota bacterium
CGCTGGGGCCCATATGTGAATCATGTTGGACTTATCATTTTTTTACTTGGAGCGATGCTCCGGTTTGTTCCCGGGATGTATGTTGATAAAGTTCTCTGGATTCGGGAAGGAGAAACAGTGGTTGTTCCCGAAACAAATGAAGAGTATTATGTGACCAACAGGAAATTCACTCTACAAATATATGATAAAAACAAAGATAACAAAGTTTTTGGAGATGCCATTGAGAAAAACGGAAGCATTCCAAAAAACTATCAATCCGATGTAACCCTTTATAAAAAAACGGGGCATACAATTGTCGGGGAAGATCCGAAATTAAAAAAGGTCAAAGATTATAGTATTCGTGTAAATGAACCGTTGGAATTTAATGGTTTTTCGATTTATCAAGTAGATTACAAACTAAATGAACTTAATACAATGACTTTTTCTTTAACTAATAAAAATACTGATGTTTCATATGGGAATCTTACGATCAATCTTTACGACCCAAAGAAAAGGTATGACCTTGGAAACGGGTATGCTGTTGAACTTATGAGCTATTTTCCTGATTTTGAATTTGCTAATGGTGGAAAACCGACAACCAAAACCCGCTTGCCGAACAATCCTGCCTTTGTTTTTCGGATGATAGCCCCAGATAAGCCAAAAGGGGAAAGAAGCTTTGTTGCCATCAAACAAACGATTGAACCTTATGGAAACAATGAATACAAAATGAAGTTCAGGGGAATTGATACGAAAAATGTTTCGGGATTGACCGTTCGTAAAGATTCAACACTTTGGTTCATTATTTTTGGCGGCATCGTCTTCATGATAGGTGTAATGCAAGGGGCATATTGGAATCATCGCCGAATATGGATTCAAAATAAAAACAATAAAGTTTGGATTGCTGCTCATACAAATAAGAATTGGTATGGGATAAAGAAGGAAATCGAAACAATAATCGAAGGTACTTCGCTCAACATGCCGATTGACCAGCTTCAGAACGAACAGAACGGATAAAGGGAGGTAAAAATAATTGGTTACATTAAGCAGCAATTTTTTATTAATCGCTTTTCTCCTATATTTAACAGCCACTCTGTTTTTCGGAGGGGCCATTAAGTCAAAACCGAGTATAGAGGAAAAGAAGGGCACCAATAAATGGGGAAAAGTAGCACTGTTTTTGACTGTTATTGGATTTATTTCTCAAATAACCTATTTCGTACTCCGGTGGATTGCCTCTGGACACGCTCCAGTTAGTAATCTGTTTGAATTTACCACATTCTTTGGAATGGCTCTTGTTGGCGCATTCCTAATCATTTATTCTATTTATCGAACGACGCTGCTTGGCTTATTTACAATGCCAGTAGCTGTATTGGTAATTGCATATGCAAGCATGTTTCCGAGGGACATTACTCCTCTGATTCCTGCGTTAAAGAGTTATTGGCTCTATATTCATGTTACGACAGCAGCAATTGGTGAGGCCATCCTCTCAGTGAGTTTTGCTGCAGGCCTAATTTATCTTGTGAAAACGATTGATCATTCCCGCTCAAGCAAGCGTACCTTCTGGCTTGAAGTCGTAATGTTTGGGTTGGTTACCACACTAGGGTTTGTTGTTATTTCATCGGCATTTACAGTGATGAACTACAAGGAAACTTTCAGCTGGGTAGATAAGAATAATGTGACGCAAACGGTGGATTATACGATGCCTGCATTGACAGGCCCGCATAAATGGGAGCTGACAACAAAAGGGAAATTCGAGCCGTTGGTTGAAACTCCTCCGATGGTAAATGCCAAAAAATTAAATACGGTTATCTGGTCTTTAGGCGCAGGGCTTTTATTATACGGATTGATTCGATTGCTATTGAAAAAGCGAATTGCCGCTTCGCTTCAACCGTTTGTGAAAAATATTAAGCCTGATTTAGTAGATGAAATAAGCTATCGATCGGTATTAATTGGATTTCCCGTCTTCACTTTAGGTGCACTCATATTTGCAATGATTTGGGCTCAAGTGGCCTGGACACGTTTCTGGGGATGGGATCCTAAAGAGGTTTGGGCATTGATTACTTGGCTATTCTATGCTGCATTCCTGCATTTACGCCTTTCGAAAGGCTGGCATGGTGAAAAATCTGCGTGGCTTGCGGTCATTGGATTTGCCATTATCATGTTCAACCTGGTTGCAGTCAATCTTGTTATTGCAGGTCTCCATTCATATGCTGGATCTTAATTTTTCCATCTAAATGAATAGCCTTCACTTGTATGCAAGTGAAGGCTTTTTATAAAATTTTCAAATTCACTGGCAAACCTTCATTCCATACCCATGTATAAAAAATACACTTGGATGGCTTCAAGGATGAATGGAATCTATTATGGATAATAGAAAATGGCATAAGAATGGTTAGTCAAATAATTTCATAGGGGGAAATAATAATGGAAAAACAGATTAAAATTTTAGTTGTTGACGATGAGGAAAGAATTCGCAGATTGCTTAAAATGTATTTGGAACGGGAGGATTTTTTAATTGATGAGGCAGAGGATGGCAATGAAGCGCTCGCCAAAGCTTTTGCCAATGATTATGATGTTATTCTTCTTGACCTCATGATGCCTGGGAAAGATGGAATTGAAGTATGCCGGGAACTTAGGGAGAAAAAAGCGACCCCAGTCATCATGCTTACGGCAAAAGGTGAAGAAATTAACCGTGTACAGGGATTTGAAGTAGGTACAGATGATTATATCGTAAAACCGTTCAGCCCGAGGGAAGTTGTTCTTCGAGTGAAAGCGCTATTACGTAGATCTTCTCAAACCATTTATTTGCAAACCGACACAACAACGAAAGACGTCATCGTATTTCCGCATTTAACGATTGATAACGATGCTCACAGAGTGACGGCAGATGCCAAGGAAGTAAGCTTGACACCAAAGGAATATGAATTGCTTTATTTTCTTGCAAAATCACCAGATAAAGTATTCGATCGTGAACAATTGCTGAAAGAAGTATGGCATTATGAATTCTTTGGAGATTTACGTACGGTAGATACACATGTAAAGCGGCTTCGTGAAAAACTGAATAAAGTGTCTGAGGAAGCGGCGAAAATGATTGTAACTGTTTGGGGAGTAGGTTACAAATTCGAGGTAGTTAATGAATGATTTTTTTAAGAAGCGTTGTAGGTAAACTTTGGTTTACCATTCTTTTGCTCGTATGCTTCATTCTTTTCATTCTGACAATGCTGTTACTCGAATTTTTTAATAATAACAATGCTTTCGAAACAAAAAGGACGCTTACAAATACGGCCGAGAAAATTGCCACTGTTTTGGAAGAGCGGAACAACCGGAATTTTCCTGTCGGACTCGAAATATCGTGGGAAATAATAGACGATGTAACAAAAGTAGTTATTATTAAAAATGACCATGAAGTCTATTATTCTCCAAATGCTCGAAAATCGAAAGAACTGACGCTAACGAATATTAAAAAGGATAAGGAATTGTCCAAGATTTTCACGAATAAGAAAAAGGTGGAAAAAGTATCTGTCTTGCATCCTGTACTAGCGATTGACCGACATTCTGCCAGCTACACAATTATAGGTGTGCCTTTGCATCTTTCAGATGGAAAGAATGGAGCCGTTTTTATTTATCAGTCGATGGAAGTGATGAAGGAAACGACGAGTTCAACAACAAAATTCATCCTTCTTGTCGCTGGGGTTGCAATCATCCTGACGACCATTTTCGCCTTTTTTCTATCGACGAGAATTACGGCCCCTCTTAGAAAAATGAGAGAGGCAGCGTTTGAAGTGGCAAGAGGGAAGTTCGATACGAAGGTGCCTATTTTGACGCACGATGAAATTGGTGAACTGGCGACAGCCTTCAATCAGATGGGCCGTCAGTTGAAGTTCAACATGAATGCGTTGAGCCAGGAAAAAGAGCAGCTGACCAGCATCTTGAGCAGTATGGCCGATGGGGTTATTACGTTTAATCGTGATGGAACTATCCTTATAACGAATCCACCTGCCGATCGCTTCCTCCAGCATTGGTACTATGATAAAGATTCGAACAATGCTCTAAATGAGGGAATTCCTTCGAAAGTGATGGAACTTTTTCAGGAGGCAGTCAATACGGAGAAGGAACAAATAGGGGAACTATCATTGCAGGGCCGATATTGGGTAATCATTGTCAGTCCACTTTACAGCAATCGCTTTATCCGAGGTGCCGTTGCGGTAGTTAGAGATATGACCGAGGAGAGGCAATTGGACAAATTAAGAAAAGATTTCATAGCGAATGTTTCTCATGAGCTCCGCACACCGATTTCCATGCTTCAAGGTTACAGTGAAGCAATTATAGATGATATAGCTGGGTCGGATGAAGAGAAAAAAGAAATGGCGAGAGTAATTTATGATGAATCACTGCGAATGGGCCGATTGGTAAATGAATTACTTGATTTGGCTAGAATGGAAGCAGGACATATTCAACTGAATCTGGAAGAAGTCGAAGTCAACTCTTATATCAATCGAATTATTCGCAAATTTCAAGGCCTTGCAAAGGACAGTGACATTCAATTAACAGCATTCGTTAGTGAAGAAGAGATGAGTTTTATATTTGATCCCGATCGAATTGAACAAGTGCTAACAAATTTAATTGATAATGCGATTCGGCATACGCCGAAAAATGGTGTTGTCCAAGTAACAGTGAAGCATAAAGACAATGGGATGAATATTGAAGTAAAGGATTCTGGCTCTGGAATACCAGTTGAGGATTTGCCATTTGTATTTGAACGATTTTATAAAGCCGATAAAGCACGTACTAGAGGAAGGGCAGGGACTGGTCTCGGCCTGGCGATAGCGAAAAATATAATTGAGGCACACAGAGGGTTAATTTCTGTTCGAAGTAAAGTTGAACAAGGAACGACATTTTCCTTCTTCTTACCTCGAAAATAATAAGAAAAAAGCAATTTTTGACGAGAATTCTTGATTCACGAGAAACAATTTAATTATTTCAATAGGATTAATATAAAGCTCATCCAAAAGGGTGGGTTTTATTTCATTTTTATTATAATCTTTTCCATATTTTCCCTTCCATTTTTTTTAGAAACAGTCTATATTTAAATATGTAACTTTTTTTCCATTAATTACGACTTATTAAATGAACGGGGAGGGGAAATGATGGACTCCGTTTTCGAAGAACTCTATGAAAAATATCATCAAGATATTTTCCAATTTTTATTCTATATGGTCAGAAATAAAGAGCAGTCTGAAGATCTTGTACAGGAAGTATATATTCGAGTTCTGAAATCATATGGAAATTTTGAAGGGAAAAGCAGTGCAAAAACATGGTTATTTTCGATTGCCAGAAATGTAGCGATTGATTTTTTTCGAAAACAAAAAGGGTGGAAGCAAAAGATTATTGAAAAATTTGATTGGAATGTACAACAAATAAAAGATGATGTGCCAATTCCCGAAGAAATCGCCATTCAGAAGGAAGAAATCCAGTTAATGTATCAGGCATTAGAACATTGTACGGTAGATCAAAAAGCGGTGATTATTTTTAGATATTTACAGGAATTGACGATTGCTGAAACAGCAGAAGCGCTTGGATGGACTGAAAGCAAAGTAAAGACTACCCAGCATCGTGCAGTGAATGTATTGAAGAACAAAATGGAAAAATTAGTGAAAAAGGA
>JAUZPT010000213.1 GCA_030705745.1 Bacillota bacterium
AAAGGCAAATTAAACGGTGGAGCAATGCGCGTTCCAACTCCAAACGTTTCTCTAGTTGACTTGGTTGCTGAACTTGAAAAAGACGTAACAGTTGAAGAACTGAACGCAGCTTTCAAAGAAGCTTCTGAAGGCGAATTGAAAGGTATTCTTGGATACAGCGAAGAGCCATTAGTATCTGGCGACTACAACGGAAATGCATACTCTTCTACAATTGATGCACTTTCCACAATGGTGATGGAAGGCTCAATGGTAAAAGTAATTTCTTGGTACGATAACGAAACTGGTTACTCAAGCCGCGTAGTTGACTTGATCGACTATATCGCTAAAAAAGGCCTTTAATCCTCATTTGAAATTTTGTCAGTACTGATTTCCTGGCTGAAGTTGGATTATCGGTTCTGGAACGTCTATAATGAAAATGAAATTGAGTGCTTTTAGGGGAGCGGGGAGGATTCCCCTCTCCCTTTTGTCTTTTTAAAGCGGCAAAACCCATATCCAATAGGAGGTCTTTTACGATGAACAAAAAAACATTAAAAGATGTTGATGTGAAAGGTAAACGAGTTTTTTGCCGAGTTGATTTTAACGTGCCGATGGAGGGCGGGAAAGTTTCCGATGACACGCGGATCCGTGCTGCACTGCCAACGATTCAGTATTTATCCGAGCAAGGTGCGAAAGTCATTTTGGCAAGCCACTTTGGCCGTCCGAAAGGCAAGGTTGTTGAAGAAATGCGCTTGACACCAGCTGCAGCACGCTTGTCCGAGCTTTTGGGCAAAGAGGTTGCCAAAGCGGACGAAGCTTATGGCGATGCTGTTAAAGAGCAAATTGCAGCGATGAATGAAGGCGACGTCCTTCTGTTGGAAAACGTCCGTTTTTATCCGGGCGAAGAGAAAAACGACGCTGAATTGGCGAAGGCATTTGCTGAGCTTGCGGATGTATTTGTAAATGACGCCTTTGGTGCTGCGCACAGAGCACATGCTTCGACCGAAGGAATCGCTCATCACCTTCCAGCGGTTGCGGGATTTTTGATGGAAAAAGAAATCGAAGTGCTTGGAAAAGCGCTGTCTAACCCGGAACGCCCTTTCACTGCCATCGTAGGTGGAGCGAAGGTTAAGGATAAAATTGGTGTGATCGAAAACCTTCTAGATAAAGTGGACAATCTGATTATTGGCGGCGGTTTGGCGTATACGTTTGTCAAAGCACAAGGCCATGAAATCGGAAAGTCGCTGCTTGAAGCAGATAAAATCGAATTGGCGCAATCCTTTATGCAAAAAGCTAAGGAAAAAGGCGTTAATTTCTATGTGCCTGTGGATGCAATTGTGGCGGATGACTTTTCACCTGATGCCAATACAAAGGAAGTCTCTATTGATGCGATCTCATCTGACTGGGAAGCGCTCGATATCGGTCCGAAAACGGCTGCGATTTACAGCGACGTGATCAAAAAATCGAAACTAGTCATTTGGAACGGCCCAATGGGCGTGTTCGAATTTGATAAGTTCGCTGGAGGAACAAAAGCGGTAGCTGAAGCGCTTGCCGAATCAACAGATACATATTCCGTCATCGGCGGAGGCGATTCTGCTGCGGCAGTTGAAAAGTTTCATTTAGCTGAAAAAATGAGCCATATCTCCACTGGTGGTGGTGCTTCCCTTGAGTTCATGGAAGGAAAAGAACTGCCTGGAGTTGTCGCTTTAAACGATAAATAATAGTTTGTTTTTTCCCCAACCTTGCGATTTAAAGCAAGGCGAGGGCAGATGAAGAACTAATTTTAGCATGAAAGGATGATTCCTGATGCGTAAGCCTATTATTGCTGGGAACTGGAAAATGCAAAAAACGCTTGGAGAAGCAAAAAGCTTTGTGGAAGAAGTAAAAGGCATGGTTCCTGCGAAGGAGCAAATCGATTCCGTGATTTGCGCACCTGCGTTGTTTTTAGAAAGCTTGGTTGGAGCCACAAAGGAATCTAACGTGGAAATCGGCGCACAAAACATGCATTTCGAGGAAAGCGGAGCGTTTACAGGGGAAATCAGCCCGGTTGCACTTGCCGACCTTGGTATGCAATATGTGATCATTGGACACTCGGAGCGCCGGGAAATGTTTAATGAAACCGATGAATCCGTCAATAAAAAAACGTTGGCTGCATTCAAGCACAGCTTGACGCCGATCGTCTGCTGCGGTGAAACGCTTGAGCAGCGTGAAAACGGCGAAACAAATGAGTTGGTTGGAAATCAAGTGAAAAAAGCGTTAACTGGTTTGACTGAAGAGCAAGTGAAACAAACAGTGATCGCCTATGAACCGATTTGGGCAATTGGAACGGGTAAATCTTCTTCTGCTGCAGATGCGAATGAAGTATGTGCCCATATTCGCCAGGTGGTCGGTGAACAATTTTCACAGGATGTGGCTGAGGCTGTTCGCATTCAATACGGTGGCAGCGTAAAACCGGAAAATATTAAAGAATATATGGCACAGCCGGATATCGACGGAGCTCTTGTCGGCGGTGCAAGCCTTGAAGCACAGTCATTTTTAAAACTATTGGAGGCAGGTAAGTATGAGTAAATCCCCCGTTGCCTTAATCATCCTCGATGGATTTGGATGCAGAGGCGAAACCAAAGGGAATGCAGTTGCTCAGGCGAAAAAGCCAAACTTCGACCGTTTTTGGGATACT
Source organism: Bacillota bacterium (assembly GCA_030705745.1). Lineage (GTDB taxonomy): Bacteria > Bacillota > Bacilli > Bacillales > Cytobacillaceae > Neobacillus_A. The sequence goes on from JAUZPT010000213.1 coordinate 2,654, forward strand.
TATCCGCATTCACATTTAATCGCTTCGGGCGAGGCAGTCGGCCTACCTGAGGGACAAATGGGCAATTCGGAAGTAGGGCACTTGAATATCGGAGCAGGGCGCATCGTGTACCAAAGCTTAACGAGAGTGAATGTTGCCATCCGTGAAGGTGAATTTGAAAAAAATGAAACGTTCACAGGTGCGATGGAGCACGTGAAGAAAAATGGAACAAACCTGCATTTATTCGGCTTATTGTCTGATGGCGGCGTCCATAGCCACATCCAGCATATGTTTGCACTGCTGAAGCTAGCGAAGGATGAAGGCGTTGAAAAAGTATATGTACATGCCTTTCTCGATGGGCGCGATGTAGGCCCGAAAACGGCAGAAACATATATTCAACAGACGCTGGATAAAATGAAAGAGTATGGCGTTGGCGAATTTGCGACGATATCTGGTCGGTATTATTCCATGGACCGTGACAAGCGTTGGGAACGCGTCGAAAAATCGTACCGGGCGATGGTGGATGGAGAAGGCCCGTCCTATTCGAATCCACTTGAGGTGGTCGAGGATTCATACCGCAACGGAATTTTTGACGAGTTTGTTCTTCCTTCCGTGATAACCGACGAGGACGGACAACCAGTCGCTACGATCAAGGACAATGATGCAGTGATTTTTTACAACTTCCGTCCTGACCGTGCGATCCAAATTTCAAATACATTTACAAATGAAGATTTTCGTTCTTTTGACCGTGGGCCAAAGCATCCAAAGCATTTGTACTTTGTCTGCCTGACGCATTTCAGCGAGACTGTTGATGGATATGTTGCTTTCAAGCCGACGAACCTTGATAATACGCTTGGGGAGGTTCTCTCTCAAAACGGACTTAAACAGCTTCGCATTGCAGAAACGGAAAAATATCCGCACGTCACGTTCTTTATGAGCGGCGGCCGTGAAGACAAATTTCCTGGTGAGGAACGTATTTTGATCAATTCACCCAAGGTTGCAACATATGATTTGCAGCCGGAGATGAGTGCTTACGAAGTGACCGATGCTTTAATGAAGGAAATTGAAGCAGATAATTTCGATGTCATTCTTTTAAACTTCGCCAATCCTGACATGGTCGGCCACTCGGGTATGCTCGAGCCGACAATCAAAGCGATTGAAACGGTCGATGAGTGCCTTGGCCGTATTGTGGATTTAATTGTCTCAAAAGGTGGAACAGCGATTATTACCGCTGACCATGGGAATGCTGATGAAGTGGTAACACTCGAAGGACAGCCGATGACAGCCCATACGACCAATCCCGTTCCAGTCATCGTAACGAAAGCCGGTGCGGAGTTGCGTGACGGTGGAATTCTTGGAGATCTAGCTCCAACAATCCTTGATTTGCTCGGTGTGCAAAAACCTGTGGAAATGACAGGTACATCGATAGTTAAATAATTTTTTAAAAAATAAACTTAATTATAAGGAGAGAGACACATGCCATTTATCGTTGATGTATACGCTCGTGAAGTATTAGATTCCAGAGGTAACCCTACAATTGAAGTTGAAGTTTTCACTGAATCAGGTGCGTTTGGACGCGCAATGGTTCCAAGTGGTGCTTCTACAGGTGAATACGAAGCGGTTGAGCTTCGTGACGGCGACAAAGGCCGATACATGGGTAAAGGTGTAGAAAAAGCGGTTGATAATGTAAATGAAATTATTGCTCCTTTTTTAGTAAGCGAAGAGTTCAGCGTTCTTGACCAAGTCGCTTTGGACAATGCGTTAATAGAATTAGACGGCACTGAAAACAAAGGCAAACTTGGAGCAAACGCAATTCTTGGTGTTTCTATGGCTGCTGCTCATGCTGCTGCAAACTATCTTGATATTCCTTTATACCAATACCTTGGAGGCTTCAATGCAAAACAGCTTCCAGTACCAATGATGAACATCGTTAACGGCGGAGAACACGCTGACAACAATGTTGACATCCAGGAATTCATGGTTATGCCTGTTGGTGCTCCAAGCTTCAAAGAAGCGCTTCGCATGGGCGCAGAAATTTTCCACACATTAAAAGGTGTATTAAAAGAAAAAGGTTTAAACACTGCTGTAGGTGACGAAGGCGGATTCGCACCTAACCTTGGTTCAAACGAAGAAGCGCTTCAAACAATCGTTACGGCTATCGAAAAAGCTGGCTTCAAGCCTGGCGAAGATGTAATGCTTGCAATGGACGCAGCATCTTCTGAGTTCTACAACAAGGCTGACGGTAAATACCATTTGGCTGGCGAAGGCGTTGTAAAAACATCTGCTGAAATGGTTGACTGGTACGAAGAAATGGCTTCTAAATACCCAATCATCTCAATCGAAGACGGCCTTGACGAAAACGACTGGGAAGGGCACAAGCTTTTGACTGAACGTCTTGGTGGAAAAGTTCAATTGGTTGGAGACGACCTTTTCGTAACAAACACTACAAAGCTTGCTGAAGGCATTGAAAAAGGAATCGGCAACTCAATCCTTATCAAAGTTAACCAAATCGGTACATTGACTGAAACTTTCGATGCCATCGAAATGGCGAAGCGCGCAGGCTACACAGCTGTCATCTCCCACCGTTCTGGTGAAACAGAAGACAACACAATTGCTGACATTGCTGTTGCAACAAATGCGGGCCAAATCAAAACTGGTGCTCCTTCACGTACTGACCGTGTGGCAAAATACAACCAATTGCTTCGCATCGAAGACCAATTGGGCGAAACTTCTCAATACCTAGGAATCAAATCTTTCTACAACTTAAAGAAATAAAGATTATCTTCACCTACAGGGTGCGCATTGACGAATGCGCACCCTGTTTTTTTATGTTCACCAAATATGCGCTCATACTCTTAACTCTCCCGTTTCCTCCATAGCTTGTTTGTAAAATTTATTCGTATGTAG
>JAUZPT010000214.1 GCA_030705745.1 Bacillota bacterium
ATTAATGAGGATTAATTTACGAGTTTCTAGAATAGTAACCTAAAGAGATAAAGAAAACGCTTAGAAGAATTTTCTAAGCGTTTTGTCTATTATTTCACAACAACCGATGGCTGGTATTGTTCGGAGACGATGAAATCATCTTCCATTAGAACATAAGGATGTGTCTCCATCAAAATCGTTTTGAGATAGTCTGGCATTCTCTCTCCATCGTATGCACAAATTAATGGAAACGACAGCAAATTTACGGCTTCGTCTACTATTTTCTCGAAATCTTCTATTAGATGCAGCGGATCTTCCATAGTAGCCCACTCCACATGTGCCCATGATCGGAATGAGATTTTATTTTCCACGTATGGCTGTACCGTTTTATTAAAGTAATCCTGGATTGCAGGAGGATGATAACTACCACTGGAATAATAGAAAGAGAAGTTGTTTACATGGTGAACGAATTTCATTTGATCTTTCGTTAACCGTGTGCTCAGTTCTTTGTGAATAATACGGTAATTACGTTCATTTTCAATAAGAATAACGTAATCTCCCGCCACAATGCCATCTTGTATATAACTCACAACCTGTTCAATATAATTCTTCATATCATTATAGGAATACAGTACATGAACACCCTTTTGGTCCTCAAACAACTGGTTCATTTTGCTTTTCAAGGGATCACCCATTCTTTTCGGTATTACCTCCATTTTACTAGATTTCTGTGTATAAAAGTAAAAATGAGAAATTTTATTTGTAAAAGGAGTAATGTTGTTAAAAAGTTTTCGAAGTTGTCGTAAGAATTGTGGTTTTTTAATACTATAAAATTCTTTATTTTTCGGGAAAAAAAAGACCTTTAAAAGGTCTGAGCGATTTGTCTTGAAAATTGAATTATATCAAAATTGCTTTCATTATTTTCCATTATGATAATGGATATATTATCTTCTGGAAATCGAAGAAATTGTGCCTTGTAACCAGGCAAGCTACCCGAATGCTCTATCATCTTTTTTTGAAATCGATTCGGTTTTTCTGTGATGTACCAGCCATATCCGTATTTGGTACTTCCAGCAACTAGGATATAACCTGTCTGCATTTTTTCTGTCTCTTTTTTATTTAACAATTTGTTTTCCTGAATAGCTGAATTGTATTTGAGCATATCTCCTACTGTGCTGACAACATCCCCTAAAGCAAAATTCAAACTTTTATCAATGTATTCAGATGGTTTGCCCATATTTTTATATCCAGATGCAATTGTTTCTGTTGGCTCAGTTAAAAAGGATGTGTGAATCATTCCTGCTGGTTTTAAAATATGCTCTCTAACATACTCGTGATAGGGCATTCCTGATAGCTTTTCAATAATGTAGCCCAGAATGAAATAGTTGGAATTAGAATAATGAAATTTGGTTCCAGGTTCAAAATCTAGCTTTTGGTTTTTTAATGCATCGATCACATCTTTTGTCTCTGCCTTCTTCCCGTTATCCACAACATTGAGCATTTCTTTGATTCCAGAACTGTGTGTCAATAAATTATGTAATGTGATTTTGTTCCCTTCTGAAAATCCAGAAATGAAATCGGACAACGGCTCGTTAATGGACAGTTTCCCTTCTTGTTCCAACTGAAGGATACTGATAGCGGTAAAGGATTTAGTTTCCGAAGCAATAGGGAATACTGTATCGACGGTGTTTTTGATTCCTTTTTCTATATCTGCATATCCAAACCCTCTTTGATAGAGAATTTGGTTTCCTTTTGCAACAAGGATGGAACCGTTAAAATTTGATTTTTCTGCTTCGCTGTTCACAAATGAATTAATGGTATCCGTTTGCTTTTCTAAATATGCGATTTTAGGTGTGTTGATAGAAATTGTTTTTGATTTAGAATCATAGGATACGGTGGCACCAAACAACTGAAAGACTACTATTGGGGAAACCATTGTTTTTTTATTTATCACTTGTGTAGGTGCTGGTACCGTCAAAGCTTTCTGATTGACATAGATGGTATTTTTGTTTACCAGTAATTTCACAGTTTTTGACCCTTTTGTTGCTGTTATAGATAAATCTTTGTTGTAAGTTATTTTTGCTCCCAGCGAATTAAAGATTTGTGTCATTGGAACGAGGTATGCTCCATTTTTAATGACTGATGGCTGGGAGAAAGATTGTTTCATACCATTAATCTTTGAACTGATATTGATAATAGATGCACTTTTTACCGGAACATTGGTACTTACAGAAGCATATACTCCGTTAGCAATAACTGTCCCAGCTAAAATGGAAATGATTAATAAACGTTTAATAGCAAATTTGAATGTCCTTTTTTCATTTCCCACTTACAAGACTCCTTTTACTAAATGAGGTATTTTTATTATTTTCACTTTTCTTAATCTTACATCAATTTTGAATCTTGAGGGGAAAAATATAAAATTACTAATATCATTTACAAAAAAAGCTCCATTTTGCTGTGTCATTTTCAGATAAGCCAGGAAAGCCATTTATTTATTTCAACATGAAAAATAAGAGGTTAAAACGGTTTCATCAAATACTGTGTAGAAAAAGAAAAATCTTCTAAAATAATACTATATTGATTTTAGGAGGAATAAAAATGAAAATTCAATTGGTACGCCATGCAACGCATGTTATTACCTATAATGGGAAAAAATTATTACTCGATCCAATGTTCAGTGAAAAAGGGTCGCTTTTACCCGTTTTGAATGCTCCAAATGAGCATTTGAATAATCCCTTAACCGAGCTTCCAATGGAAATCAAAGAGTTCATCAATGTTGACGCAATTGTGGTGACACATACCCACCGAGATCACTTTGATGATGCAGCAATCGAGTGTCTGCCGAAAAGCCTTCCTTTATTTTGCCAGCCGGAGGATGAAAAAATCATTCAAGAAAAAGGCTTTACGAAGGTCATCCCGATCGAAAAGGACTACGACTGGGATGGTATTACATTGATACGGACCAAAGGGGAACATGGCAGGGGTGAGCTTGCGGAAAAAATGGGGCCAGTTTCAGGATTTGTGTTTCATTCGGAGTTTGAACCAACACTATATATTATTGGGGACAGTGTATGGTATTCTGAAATAGAAGAGGTATTTACTCATTATTCCCCGGATTTTGCGATTGTGTTTGCAGGGGAAGCACAGTTTTTGCAAGGAGATCCAATAACGATGGGTCTTAACGATATCCATGCGATCGTCACCCGTTTTCCAAAAACTAATTTGATTATCTCCCATATGGAATCATGGAATCACTGCGTTTTAACACGTAATGAAGTAAGAAATTTTATTAAAGAGAATCGTCTGGAAAAAAGGATATGGGTACCTGAAAATGGGGAAATGGCCGGTGCCAGCACGGTTTCAAAATAATTGAGGTGTTTGATGTATGGAAAAATGGAAGGGTGTAACATTGGTTGTGATTTCTGCGATATGTTTCGGATTAATGAGCACACTTGCAAGATTGGCGCGCAGCTTTGGCGTCAATCTTTTAACGATGCTTAGCATTCGATTTTTGATCGCTTTTTGTATCTTGGTTGTAATCGGGTTCGCAACGAAGAAAAACTTTCGGATAAGTATAAAGGATTTTTTTGTTTTAACATTAATGGGGATATTCGGATATGCTGTAATGGCCTTTTTGCTGTTTAGTTCGTATCATTATTTACCGGTCTCGATTGCAACCATTATTTTTTACATGTATCCGTTGTTAACCTATATTCTCTCTATTTTGCTAAAGTACGAGATTTTCAAGGTTAAAAAAGCAATTATTTATGCGATCTGTATTATTGGTCTCGTTACGAGCATTTATAGCGGGGGAGAAATAGCACCTCTAGGCATTGTGTTTGCGATCAGTGCTGCAGCTATTTATAGCATATTTATAATCATCAGTGATACTTTAATCAAGGACATACCTTCGTTTGTCAGTACGACGATTATTTGTTTGACCGCTGGCTTAACTTTGCTTATTGTAGGCTTATTAAAACATGAGGTGTCTGTGAATCTTTCCTTAAATGGATGGGGCATCATCCTTGTTTTTGCCATCGTGTCGACGGTTGTTCCAATCGTTTTCTTCTTTAACGGTGTAAAAATTATCGGAGCGGCAAATGCAGCTCTATTAAGTACAATCGAGCCAGTAACTGCTATTTTATTATCGGTTGTGCTGTTTCATGATGTATTAAACTGGATTCAACAATTAGGAATCATCGTAGTCCTTGCCGCTACTATGTTGAGCCAATATAAATCTCGTGTTGCCGACCATAGCTATATGGAAAAAATAAGTGCATAAATCCCGAAGGAGGGATATATTCCATTTGAGGATCTACTAAGCCGAGCTTGATATGCCATAATTTAATTTTGGTATGTTCATGATTTTGATTGTTTATCTTTCAACTTCTTCTTACATATGTTCACGATCATTAAAATCAATGGTAACAAGACTCCGATAGTAAACGCAAAAGGTATCCAGGTTTGATCGTTCCATTTCGCAGCATAAACCGTATCATGATAGAGGTCAGGCGAAATGAACGCCATCAACAAACCTAATGGAAATGAAAAAATTTTATAATTTTTGATATTCATGATTTGGGAAAGTCCGAGTACAGCTGCATAAAAATAAAGCGTGCATTTGTAATAAATAGTGACAATCCAAATAATCGCGAGCAGGACTTCAATTCTTGAGAGGAATTTTCCAACATTAATTTTTTTAGCTAAGGCGTAGCTTGGATACGCTTGTAATGACGTAAGATCTGCTCCAAAGACAAGAATGGTAAATAAAGTAGTTAGGATTAAAAAAATTCCGCCTATAAGATGTCCAGTTAGGAAAGCCTTTTTGGACGCCTCGGGATTTGAGATTTTTGGTAAAACCATTAACATCACGACTAATGGCATTGAAGTAATACTGATAAAAGACAAAGTCGCCCGAGTAACTGGCTTGAAATCAACATCAAATAGGGGAAGGAGATTCTCTACTTTTGAATCCTTTAATGTAAAAAGGATGAGAATCGAAAATAATAGAATGATCCAAGGTAAGTAAATTTCGGCACTACGAGCTACAGCCGTGATACCAATTCGCACGCCGTAAACAACTGATAAAGCAAAAAGGATGTTGACTGCAATCATTGGTGTTTCTGTAAATACCTGAGTGCTCATGAAGTTTCCAACCACCCATAATAGCGTCGTTGCACCAATAAAAGAAAAAAATACAAATAAAGCGGCTGCGGACTTTCCTAACCAATTACCAAGAATCTGTTCGCAGTATTCCACGATACTCATCTTCGGGGAATTTTTCGTTAAAGAATGTAACATTAGTATTAAAAGCATTCCCATTCCCATCCCAAGGCAAGCCGGCATCCATGCACTTTGTTTGGCCTCGAATGCTAATCCTGCAGGTGTAATCAATATTGAAGTGCCAATTGTGAAAAAAATAACTAATATTCCAAATTGGCTGGACGTGATTGTTTGTTCATTCATACTTTGTCATCAACTTTCTCCATAGCTAATGTCTTCCAAGGGTGGGTACTCCTGCTGAATCGTCAGTTTGTACTGTTTATTCATG
>JAUZPT010000215.1 GCA_030705745.1 Bacillota bacterium
AAAGCAAACAGCCACGCGTACTATGGGATGGTGGAAAATCCATTAACGAATCATCCTGTGTATCATGTGGACAATGTTCTACTGTATGTCCATGTAATGCCTTGATGGAAAAATCAATGCTTGGAAATGCTGGTTTCATGTCAGGAATTAAAGATAACCTTCTTTCACCTATGATCGATTTGGTTAAAGAAGTGGAACCAAGCTACAGCGGAATATTTGCAATTTCCGAAGTGGAAGCGGCAATGCGTGATACAAGAACAAGAAAGACGAAAACTGTTTGTACTTTCTGTGGCGTAGGCTGCTCATTTGAAGTTTGGACAAAAGGTCGTGAAATTTTAAAAATTGAGCCGGTTGAACAGGCACCTGTAAACAGCATTTCTTCTTGCGTCAAAGGGAAGTTCGGCTGGGATTTTGTCAATTCCGAAGAACGTTTGACAACACCGCTTATCCGAAAGGGCGATCAATTCGTTCCGGCATCATGGGACGAAGCATTAACACTCATTTCACAAAAGCTTGGCACAATCCAGGCAACAGAAGGCAGCGAAGCCATCGGCTTTGTTTCTTCTTCAAAAATCACAAACGAAGAGAACTACTTGATGCAGAAATTGGCCCGACAGGTATTTACGACAAATAACGTGGACAATTGTTCAAGATATTGCCAATCGCCTGCGACAGACGGTTTAATGTCAACGGTAGGATTCGGCGGCGACTCCGGAACGATCCAGGATATCGCGAAAGCAGGTCTTGTCATTATCATTGGAGCCAATCCTACCGAAGGACATCCTGTTTTGGCAACACGTGTAAAAAGAGCTCAAAAACTTAATGGGCAAAAGCTGATTGTATCTGATTTACGGAAGCATGAAATGGCAGAGCGTGCCGATCTTTATGTTCATCCAAATCAGGGAACAGACTTTGTATGGCTGAGTGCCGTTGCCAAATATATGATTGATCAAGGATGGCATAACGAGCAGTTCATCCGTGACCATATCAATCAATACGATGAATACGAAAAGCATCTTCAAATGTTCACTTTGGAATATGCGGAGAGCATCACTGGCATCTCCCAGGATTCATTGAAAGAAATTGCAAAAACGATTCATGAAGCCGATGGTACATGTATCCTTTGGGGCATGGGAGTTACGCAAAACGTGGGCGGAAGCCATACGTCTGCTGCCATCTCCAACATATTGCTGTTAACTGGAAATTATATGCGTCCTGGTGCCGGTGCCTATCCACTAAGGGGGCATAATAATGTTCAGGGTGCATGCGATATGGGTACCCTTCCTGGATGGCTGCCCGGCTACCAGCATATTACTAATGATGAAGCGCGCCATAAGTTTGAACAGGCTTACGGCGTGGAAATTTCCAATAAGCCTGGTAAAGATAATATTCAAATGCTTGAGGCTGTTGAAGCCGGAGAGCTAAAAGCACTTTACCTTGTAGGTGAAGATATGGCGTGGATTGATTCAAACGCTAACCATGTTCATGAAACATTATCGAAGCTTGATTTCTTTGTTGTTCAGGACGTTTTCTTTACGAAAACGGCACAATTCGCAGATGTGATTCTGCCTGCTGCACCATCTTTGGAAAAAGACGGAACGTTTACAAATACAGAACGACGTGTTCAGAGATTGTACCAGGTATTTGAACCACTTGAAAATTCAAAGCCTGACTGGTGGATCATTCAACAGCTTGCAAACTATATGGGAGCCAAATGGAATTACCAGCACCCGGGAGAAATCTTTGAAGAAATGGCAAGCCTGTCACCACTTTTCTCAGAAGCAAGTTATGAAGTTATGGAAGGCTGGAACAGCTTCATCTGGGGAAGCAATGATGGTAAAAGCACGCCGCTTTTATTTACTGACGGATTTAATTTCCCTGACAAAAAAGCAGTATTTTCATTAGTGGGCTATGTTCCTCCTGTTCAGTATAGTGAAGAATTTGATCTAGTTCTTAACAATGGCCGCTTGTTGGAGCATTTCCATGAAGGAAACATGACAAATAAGTCAGCGGGCTTACTCTACAAGCTTCCGGAGGTGTTCGTTGAAGTTTCGCCTGAATTAGCATCAGAACGGGGCCTTTTGGAAGGAGCTTTAGTAAGGTTAAGCTCTCCTTACGGTGCAATTAAATTAAGAGTCACGATCACAAACCGTGTTCAGGGCAATGAATTGTATGTGCCGATGCACTCTGTCAGCCATGAAACAGCGATCAATTTATTGACAGGAAGTGCCGGGGATGTTCGGACACACACACCTGCCTATAAACAGACACGGGTACGAATGGAAATCTTAAAATCAGCAGGAGAATCACCGCTTCCATCATTTAACCCACGGAATGCAACACGAATTCCGCAAATGGGTGCAGAAGTATTCCGTAAATGGGAAAGGGAAGATTATCAGCCTATTGCCGATATTAATGTATATGTAGCACCAGGTTCGAAGTAAAACGTTTTTATTAACCGGTATATGTAGCTGGAAAACTGGTTCAGCAGGCTTTCCGAGGCTGACTCAATGCAAGGAGTCAGCCTCAAAGCTTCTTCCAGTTTACAATGGATAAAAGGGAGAAATTGAAAAATGGCAAAACCGATTTCTACAATCGCAATTGACGAAAAAACAGAAGACCAAATAAAGCTTGAATCCATCGAGGGTCTTGTTGATTTTGCTGCTGATCGTTCTGCGGGATTAAAGCAGACTATTGAACTTCTTCATGAGCTTCATGAAAGCGGAATGATTGAAATTCTTGTTTCATTGGTGCAGGCAAAAGAGAAGGTAGCAAAAATCGCCCTTGATCAAATAGTTAGGCCACCAGTTACCGCAATGATAAATAATGGCATGGCTGCTGCTGGTGCATTAAGTGAACTAGACCCTGAATTCACTACTAAATTGGTCAAGGGATTGACCAAGGGGATGAAAGAAGGCTCGGAAAGCTTAAAAAAGGGCGAAAAAGCCGGAATTTTAGATTTGCTTAAAGCGATAAAGGATCCGGACATTAACCGCACGATTTTATTTGGGATTAAGCTTTTAAAGGGAATTGGTGAGGGGTTAAAGTAATTTATCCGTGAATTTCTAAGGTTAATCAGTAATTATACATTTTATAGGAAAATCAATTCGATAAATTAGCCTTCTCTTCTAAGAAAAAAACAAAAAGCCTAATTTATTTATGAAAGGGTAAACTACATGGAAAACAGGATAATAAACTTTGTTGTGACGAAGTTTTCACTGGTTGTAAGGAGTTTAACTTTGATTGCCTTGCTTGTACTTTTGAGCTTTTTAATGGTTAGGCAAACATATTCAATCGGTGTTTTGGCTGTTTATCATCCGGAAAATGTCCATTTGATTTTAGAACAGGTAGTAAACTTTTTTCTTTATTTTGCCTTTTTCTCGATGATTCTCGCTTATTTTAAAAGTGGTGAGTATTTTCAATTGCGGAATTTAATTTATATCGGAATTACCGGAACCCTACGTTTCATCATTATCAATCGTTCTGATGCATTTCAAAATCTGCTACTGTCGATCGTAATTCTATTGTTGATCTTTGGCTACCTTCTATTAACTCCTTCAGAGAAAAGACTTCGGAGTTACCTGAAGGCTACAAGGAGGAAAAGTGATGAGTAAAAAGGAGCATCAATTTAACGATATAATTCGTAAAGTTAGAAAAGAGTTATTCGGAAAAGGCCCTGATTCGATAAAAACAAAATTTGTAGATAACATGGCAATATCAACCTTAAAGGGAAATCTTACGCCGGTTGAAAAATTCATCATAAATAGTCCTGACGGTTTTGACCAAGTACACCGGGCCAGAACAAAAATGATTCAGGAATATTATAAAAAAAGGATTCCGGATGATATGGAAGTGTTAATGAATTCTAGGTTATTGAATTTATTTTCAGACATTGATATTGATGAAGATGTTGCAGTATCGGTCTTTGTGTTTGAAAAACAGATCGAGAGGTGAGTTGAAATTCAACTTCAAAATGAAGCCAGCTTTAAGATTACACGTTTTCAGAATGGCGAATTGGAAAAAATGGAAGACACGGTTGTTACTGAATTTCCGATTACCATTAAACTGAATCAAGAGGAATTTGCTACGCTCGTTTGTACTCCTGAATATTTAGAAGAGATGGTCATAGGCTTTCTTGCCTCCGAAAATGTAATAAAAAGCATTCAGGATATTGAAGACCTTTGGATTGAAGAAGGTAGAGGGTTTGCACATGTGACAATAAAAAATAAGCCTCAATTGCCTGATCAGTTCCGGTCGAAAAGATACATCACTTCCTGCTGTGGGATGTCGCGTCAAGGCTTTTATTTTGTAAATGATGCACTCACAGTAAAAAAACTGCATCATATCAATCTGACATTAAACCCAATAGAATGCCTTTCGATGATGAATGCACTACAGCAGCAGGCATCAACCTTTATGCGGACAGGCGGAGTCCACAATGCGGTATTATGCGGCAGAGATGGCTTGCAGCTATTGCGGATGGATATCGGCAGGCACAATGCCCTTGATAAATTGTATGGGCACTGTGTGAAAAACTCCATATCAACTGATGATAAGGTTCTAGTATTCAGCGGCCGAATATCGAGTGAAATTTTAATAAAAGCTTCTAAAATGGGCTGCTGTATAGTCCTCTCGAAGTCTGCTCCTACTGAGCTTGCGCTTGAAATGGCAAACAAGCTGGGAATCACGACCGTTGGATTTATCCGGAATGAAAGCTTCAATATTTATACACATGATTGGAGAATTGTGGATAATCTAAAGGAATAATGCCCATGATGATATGGATCACAAAGAGCAGTGAAATCACTGCTCTTTAGTTTATCAACCTTTATTAAACTTCAGATGTAGTTAGTTGATATTTAAAATGAATTACTTTAATATTTGTATGCACAACTGACATTTTTATATCACAGAATGATTTTTCTGCTGAAGAACATCCTAAATGATTTATAAACTATATTTTCTTAGGAGGAACAATAAATGAAAGCATTATTGCTAAAGGATAAAGGTCTATGGAAGGAAATGATGATACAAGAAACAGAGATGCCTGCTCCAGCAAAAGGAGAGATTTTGGTGGAGGTCCATGCTGTTGGTTTAAATCCTGTTGATTATAAAACAGCCACTGGCGGGAACCCCAACTGGTCGTATCCTCATATCTTAGGGTTGGATGTTGCGGGAACGGTCGTGTCCACAGGTGAAGGCGTAACAGATTGGGTCAAAGGCGATCGGGTCGTTTATCATGGTGACTTGACTAAAAGTGGCGGCTTTGCCGAATTTGCTGTCACTACGGCAAAAAGTGTATCAAGGATACCAGATGCCATTTCATTTGAGGAAGCTGCTGCTTTACCGACTGCTGGTTATACTGCCTATCAAGCACTACATCGAAAGCTGCCCATTCAGCATTTCCAAACAATTCTAATCCATGGTGGGGCAGGGGGAGTTGGCGGATTTGCAGTCCAGCTTGCCAAGCATGCCGGTCTGACTGTATTTTCAACCGCTTCTTCTT
>JAUZPT010000216.1 GCA_030705745.1 Bacillota bacterium
AAGACCGAATCTTCATGAGAGAGCCCACGATCATGTCTTCATGAGGTGGATGAAGACCGAATCTCCGCGAGAGGTAATGCGATAACGTCTTCATGAGGTGGATGAAGACCGAATCTCCACGTGACATCTCGCGATACCGTCTTCAATTCACCTCATGAAGACACAATCTCAGCGAGAGGCCATGCGATTACGTCTTCATGAGGTGAATTGAAGACACAATCTCCTCAAGAGATCATTTTGAGTTAGATTTGCAAACTAGAAGATCTGTTAAAGTTAGAAAAATGAATACGAAAACAACCACTTCATTTTACTTAGCCTTTATTAATAACTATGCTACAAGTGTGATGAAAAGTTGACAGCACCGTCTGAAATCGATAAGATTAAAGGATTGAATACGGCGCAAAACTACCCTGGCGCTTTTCAAAATGGGAGGAAAAAAATGCAAAATCGGATGCCATTTACTATTGATAAAACAGAATCCTTTTACGAGAAACTGGGTGAATGGATTGGCGATGTTTTTTATGATATTTTGCCTGAAGAAGGCTTTGAGGTAAGAGATGAACAAATATACATGGCTTTTCAGCTGGAAAAAGCCTTTAAAGAAAAAAAGGTAATGTTCGCAGAGGCGGGAGTCGGGACAGGAAAGACGCTAGTTTACCTGCTCTATGCCATTTGCTACGCACGTTACATGAATAAACCTGCCATTATCGCCTGTGCGGATGAAACACTCATCGAACAGCTGATCAAAAAGGAAGGCGATATTGCAAAGCTTGAAAAAGCACTTAATTTGGATATTGATGTAAGGCTGGCTAAATCACGGGATCAATATTTGTGCTTGAAGAAACTTGATTCTGCTGTTTTGGTCGATGATGAAGATGTGTATGGTTCACTTTTCGATGAACTGCCTGATTTTGTGCACAAAGTCGGAACGATGCAAACATTTGAGCGGTACGGGGACAGAAGAGAATATGCCCATTTAACGGATGAGCTTTGGTCCAATGTTGGCTGGGATGCGCTTCAGGATTGCTTTGCATGTGACAAACGTCATCGATGTGGCCAAACGCTGAATCGCGAATACTATCGAAATGCTAGCGACCTCATTATTTGTTCGCATGATTTTTATATGGAACATATTTGGACAAAGGAGTCCCGTAAACGAGAAGGACAATTGGCACTGCTTCCGGACCATTCCTGTGTCGTATTTGATGAAGGCCACTTGCTCGAATATGCAAGCCAGAAGGCTTTGAGTTACCGCTTCACAGAGCAGACGCTCGATTCCCTGTTGACAAGGCTGATCGAGAACGACGTCCGTGAAAAGACTTTGTACAAGATTGAAGAAGTGCTTGTTGAGAACGAGAAATTCTTCTCCCTTTTAGCTGAATCAGCCACAGCTGATGGAAGCTCCGAGAAAAAAATGATTGAAAAAAATGCCAAGGTATTGAAACAAGGAAAAATATTGAATGATACTCTTCAATTTTTGGAAGAGGAATTGGTTTTTGACAGTGAATTATACGTCATAAACGATTACGAATTGAAAATTGTTGAAGAGTATTTGGAACAAATAACGTATTCTTTGTCTCTCTTCCTGCAAACGATTAATGGAATTACGTGGTTTGAAGATGAGGGAGAAGAACGGACTTTGGTTATCATGCCGAAAATGGTGGAAGAAATCATGCGGGAGGAAGTTTTTTCCCAAAGTAAGCCATTTATTTTTTCATCTGCTACACTTTCAGAGGAACAATCGTTTGATTATATGGCAAAAAGCTTGGGTATCGACGACTATCTATCTTTTACGGTTTCATCACCGTTTGAATACGAAGAAAAAATGGAAATTTATACTCCGCAATTCCCGGAAGATGCAATGAAAGAAAAAATTGAGTATACGATCCGCCAAATCAAAAAAACAGAAGGCAGAGCTCTTATTTTGGCAACAACGATGGAGGAGTTGCAGGCGTTAAAAAATACCCTGCCCGAAGCTATCAATTATCCTGTGTACTTTGAAGGCGATGCAGAAATCAGTACCCTCGTTTCCCAATTTCAAAATGATGAACAAGCAGTGCTGTGTGCGATTCATTTATGGGAGGGGCTCGATATTCCGGGGCGTTCTCTAGAAAACGTCATCCTGTTTTCGCTTCCATTTCCACCGAATGATCCTGTTTTTAAGGCGAAGAGGGAGGGCGCAGAGCATCCTTTTTCTGAGGTTGACCTGCCATACATGCTTCTTCGTCTGAGACAGGGCATTGGAAGTCTGATTCGAACCCATGAAGATCAAGGTTTCGTTCACATATTGCTTGATCAATCATTAGATACAGCGATTATGGAAAAAATTAAGTCAGTACTGCCCGTTGAACCAGTAATGCAACAATAATAGAAAAGGATGACTCATCTTTTGAGCCATCCTTTTTTTGTTTAACTAAAAGGTACTATCCTCTTAGCATTTTTAATCCTTCTGGAGTCATTTTTTCCGGGGACCAAGCGGGTTCCCACACAAGATTGACTTCAACGCTTTGAATTTCATCCATATCCTCGACGCAGAATTTCACACCGCTAACAATGCTGTCGTGCAACGGGCAGCCTGGTGTTGTTAATGTCATTGTAATGAGAGCAGCACCATCATTGCTGACGTTGATATCATAAATTAATCCAAGGTCAACAATATTGATATTTAGCTCCGGATCATATACATTTTTTAGTTCCTCAAGTACTTTTTCTGATACATTCATGGGGTAGCACCTCTCCAATTCTATTTTTTAATTACACTAAGAAGGCTGATAGAGAACCAAATCATTGCCAGAGAAAGTAGGCATTGTCCAATCGTAAAAAGCAGTGACAAGTTAAAGACGGTGGAACTAAACACCATTAGTGTAGAAATGATAAATATACTGAAAATGGGAATTACCACTCTCTCATTCATCATTTCTTTTAACGAAGGAACGGATTTTTTGCCAATTTCTTTACTGTATTTATGTGTCCACCATAAAAATGGAACAATTTTATACAAATAACCGAAAATGCTTAAGGCCACCCACAACAATAGGTAGGCATAAATCAGCGATCCTCCAAGGCGGGTAGAATGTAAAACCATTGCGAGGAAGGCGGCTAAATGAATCAATGTCCCGAAGCCAATGGCGATGATTGTAAACGTAAATGGCTTATCAAGTTTCTTTTTGATCCGTTTTTTCAAAATAGAGCGGGTATGAACTGCGAAAAGCAGGAACCCTGCAAACAATAAGAAGAAACCAATTTCTAAAAGCAATGTGTTTCCTGTGAAAAAGGATGCGAGTGAAAGTGCCAGGCCGGCAGTATAGATACCAAAGACATATTTAGCCGGCGCCATTGAATAGCCGTGTGAAAGAGAAAACATAGGAATCATCTTATAAGAAAATCCAAATATCAATAACGTGAACCAACCAGCAATTCCGAGTAGAAGATGGCTTTGGAAAAATGCCTGATAGTGAACAGAGCTTGTTCCTGCGCTTAAAAAATATGCCATCATGATTCCAAGAATGATCGTAAACATCAGACAAAATAACGCTGTTCCTACAAAAAGTGTAAGCACATTCGGCTTGGCTTGTTTTTTCAATGTCATAAACATTTGGATTAAAAAAAGAACAATCCCTCCTAGTGTTACCAACCCAGGGAATAAGGCGTATTGAGGGTAAAAATATAAACACGCTGCAAACAGGGATATCCCTACGGAAGAAATGAAAAACTGGAAGTACCCCAATTTTTCACTCCAAATCGGTGTCAGAAAAGCTACCGGAACAAGCTGATACATCGCGCCCATGGCAGTCATCAGTGCCCATCCAAGGATCAACAAGTGTGCAGCAGACCAGACGGCGGGAGTTCTAAAGATTCCTTCTGCTATCATGACACCTTTAAACAATAAAAGAATTTGCGAAGCTACTAGAGCGACCGTGCTGAAAATAATGAATGAAAAGGGAAGTTTAATGTTTGTTTCGCTTCCCATGCTCTGAGGGAGCATAGCAATCACCTGCTTAACGGAAAATTTCGATCTTAAAACTGCCATCCTGCTGTTCAACTGTTTGATGTCGTAAACCCAATTCTTCCAATTGTTCATAAAGAAACATGGGACGTCGATCATTAATGATAGTCAATATCTCTCCCTTTTCCATTTGTTCAATCGCTTTTAATGTCCGCATCATTGGTTCGGGAGGTTCCAGTCCACGGTTATCGAGAATCATTCGTCATCACCCTTTTTCGTAAAAACAATCCTGAAATGCTTTTTCCCCAGCTCTTCTGTTTCATGGCTGAAGCCTTTTGCCTTTAATACTGCATATAATGGGACAGGCTTAAATGGGGCGTGCAATATGAAAATATCATTTCCATTAAGAGAAGAGATGGCCTCCATGATTTTCTGAAAAGGTTCAAGTTTGTTATTAATGTCATCTCGTACATCCAGTTCAATGATTCGTCGTTCCATCGAAAATCGTCTCCTTTACGATCATTTAATAAAATAACTCCTGTTTCAGCTCTTCGCGATTGATTACGTAAAGACCCGCATCATCCACACTGATATACTCTTTCTTCTTCAAATGATTAATCGTTCGGCTCACCGTTTCGCGTGAGGTGCCAATCATATTGGCGAGCTCGCGGTTCGTGAAATGAGTCGTCAGCTTAAAATGATCTCCACTAGGTTCACCGTTCGATTTACAAAGCCTGATTAACAGTAAAACAATTTGTTCATACGTGTTGTGTAAAATTTGCTCTTCCAGCCTTTTTTGCAAATCGACTATTTTTTCTCCTAACACTTTGAAAAGTTTAATGCACAGCTCCGGGTAGGTAATTAAAATTTCCTCGAATTTATCAATCGGAATGACGATTAAGTTTGCATCTTCCAATATTTCTGCATGAGCCGGGTAGTTGCCTTGTCTGAAAAAACCAGCGTGCGGGAACATTTCCCCAGGTTCTAGTATGGAAATAATCTGTTCTTTTCCCGATTGATCGGTTTTGTAAATTTTAACTTTACCTGAATGAATAAAAAAGACGCGATCCAATGGATCATCCTGCATAAATACATACATTTTCTGTTTGTATATCCGCGTGTGTGCAATTTTGACGAATGGTGCCAATTCGCTTTCTTGCAGTTCCTTAAATATAGGAACTGCACCAAGCCTTTTAACGATATCCTCTGTCCTCATATATCATCTACCTTTACAAGAAAACTTCTACTATATTGTCAGTTTAACAGGCAACAAATCAGAAATAAGTGACCCACATCATAGTTGAAGTTCTTTTTGAAAATAATTCTCATTGCTGTGAGAAAAATCACTACACCTAAATGAGCACCCTCACTTACTCAGGTTCCTTTTGCGATTACAATACAAACTATAGAACACAAGAAAGGGTTGAACAGAGATGGAGATACAGCGCGGGACATCTACGAGTAAAGTGGTGAAAGCAAATAAAAATGCACTTTTAAAATCAATTCTAATCATCACGATTTTACTCAGTTTTACAGTGTTATTAGGGGGAGGAT
>JAUZPT010000217.1 GCA_030705745.1 Bacillota bacterium
GAAACCATCGCTCAACTTCCCGTTTTTTCAACCAAAGATGGACCTAAGGCAATCTACAAAGGCGAAAAAGATATTGCTCTTACTTTCAATATTGGGTGGGGTGATGAAAAAGCGGCACCGATTCTGGATGTATTGAAAAAAGAAAATGTGAAGTCCGCCACGTTTTTTTTAGCAGGTTCCTGGGCTGAACGTCATCCTGATCTTGTGAGCCGAATTTCAAAGGAAGGATTCGAAATCGGCATTTTAGGTTATGGATATGAAGATTATTTGCAATTAGACGAAAACAAAATAAAAAGAGATCTCGGTAAAGCTCAAACAGCATTCCAAAAGCTCAATATTAAGGAACTTAAATTAGTGAGGGCTCCTACAGGCCATTTTGACGAAAAAACATTGCATGCAGCAGAACAATTTAAGTATACGGTTGTTCATTGGAGCTTAGATTCTAAGGATTGGACCAACCCGGGAGTAAATTCCATTATCAATAATGTACGAGCAGCGAATAAGGGGGATATCATCCTTCTCCATGCTTCCGATTCCGCTAAGCAAACCGCCCAGGCACTCCCAATCATTATTAGGGATTTGCGAATTAAAGGGCTCAAATTTGTCACAGTATCAGAAATGATCGCAAACGGCAATGCACAATCAACGGAAATTAAATGATCCAAATGGTTTGTATCCCCCACTTTTACAAAAGGAAGATGATTTAGAAGAAAAATAAAGCCGCCCATTAGATGGACGGCTTTTTGATTTCTTTCTTATTGATGGAGCTCGACTGGTTGCCTGCAGACTTTTCTGTAAGCGTTTGTCTTTGTCGGTCCGATTGGCTATTTAATTTATGCAGGATGCTAATTTGGTATGCATTGCATACTAACAACGAGATGAGCATGAGATAAAACCAGCTTGGCTCGTTGACCCTCAACACTGGTACCCACTCAAGCACCGTGACGACAACCATAAAGAACAATGCAGGGATGAACGCGCTCTTTGATGTATCTTTTGACTTTTTCCAGGCTACTGCCGCACCAGTTAACAACAAAAACAACGCAACACCTATATATGGAAGTAGACTATCACCTGATTTTGCGAAAGCCTGGTATCGCAAATACACGAGGTCAAACAGTACGAAAATAATCAGCACCACCTGTACTGCATTCCAAAGGGAAACCGATTTAAATATCCCGAGTCCAAAGCGGTGGACCGTTAAATACGCGAAAAAACCCATTTGGCTAATTACGCTAAACAAGATCCCCATCACAATAAGCCAGACAAGAACCGATAGAATTTGCATTATCTTAAATTCAACAAAAATTGATTGGAATTCGCTCCAACGAACAATTAAACCTGCGAAGGCCGTCGTAATCCCGCCAATTAAACAAGTAGTCAAAAACAGTCTTACCCAGTTACGGCTTGTCACTTTATTTCCTCCATATTAAAAAAAATAAATTTCTTTTTGATTGTATCAATGAAGATTTAAAAAATCCAGATATTCAGGATTTTAACGAATAAAAAAAGCCCAATCTCATCATCCTAAAATCAAGGATACATGTGAAAGGAGCTTTAATTATGAAAACAAAAATCAGTTTGCTCCTCCTTCTCTTCATCACGTTCCTTTCCGCCTGTTCCTCCTCCAAAGATTCAAGTGGCGGACAAGTCGATTATGAACAAACCAAAAAGATGGTTGTGGATATACTCAAGACGGATGATGGCAAGAAGGCTATTGAGGATGTCATGTCGAATGACAAAATGAAACAGAAATTAATAATGGATCAAAAAGTGGTTTCAGATACGATTCAACAAACCTTAACCTCTGATAAAGGAACCGAGTTTTGGAAAAAAACGTTTAGCGATCCCAAATTCGCCAAAGACGTAGCAAAAAATATGCGCACAGAAAATGAAAAGTTATTGAAGGATTTAATGAATGACCCTGCCTATCGGGCTATGATGGTTCAGGTTTTTAAAGAACCGGAAATTAATAAGGAAATGGCAGATGCCTTAAAAAGTAAGGATTATCGTGAACACTTGCAAAAAGTGATTACCGAGACAATGGAGAGCCCTCTCTTCAAAGTGAAAATGCAAAGCCTGCTCATTAAAGCGGCGGAAGAAATTCAAAAAGGTAAAAGTGGAAGTAAAGATTCAGGCCAAAGCGGCGCTGGCTCTAGTGGCCAGGGGGGCACGCAGCAAGGCAAAAGTGGATAACAGGAACGCAAGCTACCTTATTTTAGCCACGAGGGAATTGATTGCATACGTAAAAGCCTCTTCCAAAACGGAAGAGGCTTTTACAATCTGTGTGAAGGACATCGATTTTTATTTCTTTTCGAGTAAAGTAACGACTTTTTCTGCAATGCTGTGATAAATTTTTCCGATTTCATGATCTTCCTGATACACGGAAGGAGCAAAATCATAGTCGTTCCAATCTGGCTGGGCTAACGGCAGACGACCGAGAACTTCGGTTGTAAGCTCATCCGCAAGTTTATCTCCTCCACCCTTGCCAAATACATATTCTTTTTCACCGGTTTTTTTGCTTTCAAAATAAGCCATGTTCTCGATAATTCCGAGGATTTCATGCTCCGTCCTTAATGCCATTGCACCAGCCCGTGCAGCAACAAAAGCCGCTGTTGGATGAGGCGTCGTCACGATAATTTCCTTACATGCCGGAAGCATTGTGTGAACATCCAACGCAACGTCTCCAGTGCCCGGTGGCAAGTCCAATAGCAAATAGTCAATATCGCCCCATTCAACTTCGTTAAAGAAGCTATTTAGCATTTTGCCAAGCATAGGCCCGCGCCAAATGATTGGTGCATTGTCCTCCACGAAGAAACCCATGGAAATTACTTTCACACCGAAACGGTCAACAGGAATAATTCTCTCTCCACGAACGACTGGGCGTTTCGTAATACCCATCATATCCGGAACACTGAATCCGTAAATATCAGCATCGATCAAGCCGACTTTTTTGCCAAGTCGAGCCAATGAAACTGCAAGATTGACAGAAACCGTAGACTTTCCGACCCCGCCCTTACCGCTCGCAATTGCAATAAAGGTTGTCTTGCTGTTAGGTGACAACAAACTTCTGTCTTCTTTTAAAGGAGCTTCTGCTCGATGTTTATTTAGCTCTTCTTCAGGTAAATCAGTAAACCTTAATCCTACAGAAGCAACACCTGCTTCTTTTAACACATTTACAATTTGTGTCTGCAACTGCAATTGTTCAGCTGTGCCCGTTTTTGCGATGGCTACTTTTACACTGACATGGTTTTTTTCTTCTTTAATTTTGATTTCCTGG
The DNA here is from genome assembly GCA_030705745.1 of Bacillota bacterium. Lineage (GTDB taxonomy): Bacteria > Bacillota > Bacilli > Bacillales > Cytobacillaceae > Neobacillus_A. Next base: position 3,281 of record JAUZPT010000217.1, read on the forward strand.
ATGGCATTTAAATCTCCAAGTGTTTTATGTAAAAATGGTTCTTTTATACCGCTGAGAATTTCATGAACTTTTGCTTCGGTTAACATGTAAACACCCACCTTTTGAATTTGTTTCCATGTTCAATTATAGCATATTCAAAATAATAGTACGTTATCTGAATCACACCTTTACCACCTTTGAAAAAGTAAAAAGAAGGTTTTCCACCTTCTTAATCTGTTTCAGTTAATTCTTTTTCTTTTGAATAATAGCGAATGATTCCTTTATAAATTGAAGCAGCCACTTTTTCCTGATAAGTTTCATCTTTCAAGTTGGCTCGTTCCTGAGGATTTGAAAGGAAGCCGATTTCCACCAATACACCTGGCTTTTTGGCATATTTAAGTATATATACATGATTTAAAGGTTTCGCTCTGCGAGACGTATTTTCTAGGTTGCGTCTCAGTTCATCCTGTATGAATCTGGCTGCCTTACGATTTTCTGTATATTGAGGTGCATAAAAGGTTTGGGCTCCGCTCCATCTTGAAGAAGGAATCGCATTTAGATGAATGCTCACGTAAAATTCCGCTTCAGAATGATTGATCATATTTAATCTTTTTTTCAAATCCTCTACTTTGCGACGGCTATACCCTTTGGTTGTTTTGTGTGCCAAATCTTTATCTGTTTCCCTTGTCATGATTACCAATGCACCCTGTTGCTGGAGATAATCCCTTACTTTAAGGGTAACGTTGAGTGCAATTTCTTTTTCGAGAGCTTGTTCATCTCCTGCCCCGCCATCAGGTCCCCCGTGCCCTGCATCAAGCAAGATGATTCTCCCACTTAAAGGAAGGTTCCAAGAATGCCATGACTTATTTTCCATAAAATCATATTGGAAAATTAAAATTAAAATAATCATGCCGACGGTAAAACCGGCTATTTTTAATCTTTTCTTTAACAACACGATCATTCCTTCCTGCTCGTCCCTTGTCACTAAACTATATGGTGAAAATGGGATTTTTAGAACAGAGAAGGAATGTTCCTCTAGTGGAGGCGCAGCTTATGCCGCCTCTCGCCTTTATTGTAGCCTTCCAACCACCAGATGTGTACGTATTGCACGCACTGATAATATAATGATTCACTTGCTACCGACTCTTCTCCTTCACCCCAGTAGAGGAAAAAATTATATAGAGTATCAATAAGATGATCTTCTTCCCGCTTGCATCGTAACCGCACTTCTTCAACCGGCTCACCATAGGATGAAAATTTACTTAAATTCGCGCCCAGTAAAAACGATTCCAACGCAATATCATAGCACGCTTCTTCAATACCCTTGTTCATAAGGAGCCCAGCCGTAAAACGAAACGACCCAAAATAATTCTGCACTGTTTCTTTGAGCATATTTATAGATAAATCTTTTAGTACGGAACGTTCATATTTCATTTGCTTCGCTTGTCTTTTTTCTTTAAAGGTTGTAATTAACGTCATTTTTGCTTCACCTCTCATAAAGGTAGTTTTTATCATGCATTGAATTGAAATACAGTATCATAATCATTTTCGATTTCCATTTTTTCATGTCTTTGCATATGAAAAACCGTTTATTTCCTGATTGGAATTTTATTTGAAGGTGAAACTTAAAAAACTACCACTTATATAGTGGTAGTTGGTTGCAGGGATAGAGGAATTCGTACGGTAAATTCGCTTCCCTTTCCTACTTCACTTTCAACAGTAATCGAACCTTCATGTGAAGAGACAATCCAATGGGCAATGGAAAGACCCAGACCTACACCGCCTAATTGACGGGAACGATGCTTATCGGCACGAAAAAATCGATTGAAAATCTTCTGCTGATCCTCCGACTGAATACCTAAACCTGTATCCTTTACTCGCAGTAGCCAATGTTTATCTTTGACCTCTAATGTGACCGTTATCTGCCCGCTTGCGGGTGTATATTTAATAGCGTTATCCATCAAAATGTAGAAGAGCTGTCTTAGCTTTTCGATATCCCCCACAATGTGTAATGTTGGCAAAATATTTGCGGTCACTTTAATGTCTTTATTTGCTGCAACAGGCTGAATAGTACGAACGAGCTGCACTAAAAATGGGGCAATATCGAATGTCGTCATATTCATATTTGCAACACCAGAATCAACGCGCGCAAGTGTTAATAGGTCGCCCACAAGTTTTGTCATGCGTTTCACTTCATCCTTCATATCCTCAACTAC
>JAUZPT010000218.1 GCA_030705745.1 Bacillota bacterium
ACCGATGGCTTTGATGATGGCAGAGCATCCGGATTTGAAAATACATGTCCATGTGGATGAACGTTCGGCGGCATTTTTTGCATTAGGAATGGCTAAGGCGTCTGAACGGGCGGTAGCACTTCTTTGTACATCAGGTACTGCCGCGGCCAATTATTTTCCGGCAATAGTTGAAGCATTTTATGCACGTGTGCCTTTGATCGTCATAACGGCTGACCGTCCGCATGAGCTAAGGGACGTAGGAGCCCCGCAGGCTATTGACCAGATTCACTTATTCGGAAAGCACGTAAAATGGTTTGCGGAGATGGCTTTACCTGAAAAAAGCGAAGAAATGCTTCGCTATTCCCGTACCATTTGCGCAAGAGCAGCTGCCATGGCACTTCAGGCACCCGCTGGCCCTGTCCATCTGAATTTTCCGTTTAGGGAACCGCTTGTGCCAAACCTTGATGCAGAAGATTTATTTTCCTTGAAAGAGCGACCTAATCAGTTTGTATCTGTGCACAAAAGTGAATTAAGTCTGGCTGAGGAAGAGATACCCCTCCTTGCTGGCCTATTGAACCAACATAGTAAAGGAATCATCGTCTGTGGGCAATTGGAAGATGTCCGTTTTTCCGAGGCGGTGACGACGCTTGCGGCGCAGCTGAACTATCCGATTCTAGCGGATCCTTTGTCCCAATTAAGGAGCGGCAGTCATGTCAGCTCGCAGATCATTGATACTTACGATACTTTTTTGCGTAATGATGACGCGAAAGCACTTCTAAAACCGGATTTAGTTATTCGATTTGGCGCCTTGCCTGTGTCAAAGGCATTAACCATCTTTTTAAAAGAAAACCACCAGGCTGTTCAGCTGGTCGTTGACGGTGCTGGCGGCTGGCGAGATCCTTCTTTCCTTTCCACTGATATGGTCTATTGCAATGAAACACGGTTTTGCCGCCAAATAATGCCTTTGCTTCACCAAAAAGGCACTGCAGGATTTTTGGAGAAATGGCAAAGCCTTAATACGATCACAAAAGAAAATATGTCAATTGTAAAAGACTATTCGCATTGCAGTGAAAGCAAATTGTTTTACCAGCTAGCAGATCTTCTTCCAGAACGGGCAACCTTATTTGTAGGCAACAGCATGCCGATCCGGGATATAGACAGTTTTTTTCATTGTAATGAAAAAGAAATTAAAGTGCTCGCCAACAGGGGAGTAAATGGAATTGATGGGACTATTTCGGCGGCACTGGGAGCGGCGGTATATGCGCAGCCTCTTTACCTCGTACTTGGCGATCTCACCTTTTTCCATGATTTAAATGGCCTTTTGGCAGCAAAGCTGTATCAATTAAATATCACGATTATTGTGATCAATAATAATGGCGGAGGTATTTTTTCATTTCTTCCACAATCTCAGCATCCGAAGCATTTTGAACTCCTTTTTGGAACGCCATTGGATCTTGATTTCGAACATGTCGTTCGAATGTACAATGGGAAATTCACGAGGATTGAAGAATGGGACGAGTTTGTGTCGACGATGAAAGAATCAGATGTTAATAAGGGCCTCAATGTCATCGAAGTAATGACAAATAGAGACAAAAGCCTAGAAGAGCATCGAGAAATGTGGAATTCTGTTTCCCGGGAAATAACAAACACGGTAAATGGGGAAGTTAGATGAACTTTGTCATCCATGGAATGAAGTATCATGTAGAAGTATGCGGAAACGGTTATCCGCTTTTGCTGCTGCATGGATTTACGGGCAGCAGCTCTGCATGGTTGCCGTTTAGCGAGGAGTGGAGTGCACAGTCCCGATTAATTATGCCAGATTTGGCGGGGCATGGAGAAACAGAGGCTCCAGCTGATTTGCAACGTTACAAGATTGAATCCGTTGCACATGATTTAAACCAGCTGCTCGAAGAGTTGGACATTGATCAAGTCGATGTTCTTGGGTATTCGATGGGTGGAAGGCTTGCCCTCACATTTGCAATACTTTTTCCAGAAAAAGTACGCAAGCTAGTTTTGGTGAGTTCGACAGCGGGAATTCAAACTGAAGAGGATCGAAATTCTCGCCGTATGAAAGATGCACAATTGGCAAAGTTTATTAAAGATGAAGGCGTGCCCGCTTTTATACGATATTGGGAAAACATTCCTCTATTTCAATCGATGGCTAATTTGCCCGATTGGATTAAAAATGCAGTGCGTTCTCAGCGGCTACAAAATACGCCGGAGGGGCTGGCGAACAGTCTACTAGGCATGGGTACAGGATCACAGCCATCGTGGTGGGGGAAATTGGGCACTCTTACATTACCTATCCTATTGTTGACAGGGTCGGATGATGAAAAGTTTTGCCGGATTGCATCGGAAATGCAAAAAAAGCTGAAGAGAGCTGATTGGATTTGCGTGGAAGGCAGCGGCCATGCAATACATGTGGAGAAATCTGAAAAGTTTGGTACAATAGTAAGTGAGTTTTTATTGAATACATAAAAGAGGAGGTTTCCATTTTGACTAGAGAATGGATCGCAGAACGTAAATACGAAGATATTTTATATGAAACGTCTGACGGAATTGCGAAAATAACGATTAATCGTCCGGAGGTACACAATGCTTTCCGCCCGAAAACGGTAATGGAAATGATCGATGCATTTGCATGTGCACGTGATGATTCAAAAGTGGGTGTAATTGTTCTGACTGGTGCCGGAGACAAGGCATTTTGTTCAGGTGGAGACCAAAGGGTGCGAGGACATGGTGGATATGTCGGAGAAGATCAAATCCCGCGTTTGAATGTTCTTGATTTGCAGCGTTTAATCCGCGTCATTCCAAAACCGGTTATCGCCATGGTGAGAGGCTATGCCATCGGTGGTGGACATGTTTTACACGTTGTTTGTGATTTAACGATCGCCGCTGATAATGCAGTGTTTGGCCAAACAGGCCCGAAGGTAGGAAGCTTTGATGCTGGTTACGGCTCCGGGTACCTTGCGCGAATCATCGGACACAAAAAAGCGCGTGAAATTTGGTTCCTTTGCCGCCAATACAATGCGCAGGACGCGCTCGATATGGGACTCGTCAACACCGTAGTTCCTTTAGAGCAAGTGGAAGAAGAAACGATGAAATGGTGTGAGGAAATTCTTGAAAAGAGCCCGACCGCCCTTCGTTTCATTAAAGCTGCAATGAATGCAGACACAGATGGACTCGCAGGACTTCAGCAATTTGCCGGAGATGCTACATTATTGTATTACACAACGGAGGAAGCGAAAGAGGGACGTGATTCCTTTAAGGAAAAGCGCAAACCGGATTACGGCCAGTTCCCACGTTTTCCTTGATCACAAATTTTTAATGCAGCTTGATGGCTTCCCATCAAGCTGTTTTTTCTAAGAAATAGGCTTTGTTAATCAGTATTGTTGATAATTTGTTATTTAACAAAGCCAAGAAATTAGGTGGAATTAAATGACGGTTCAATCACTGCCAAATTTTATTAAAAAAAGAGCGTTTCTGACCCCTGACCGTCCAGCGATCCACTTCGAAGGATTGACGCTAACGTTTAAGCAGCTTTATGAACGCTCGGTTGACTATGCCGGCCGCCTTACCTTGAAGGGAATCAAGAAGAACAGCTGCACGGCTGTGTTGATGAAAAATCATCTTGATACGGTTGTCATTTTGTTTGCGCTGCAATTGCTCGGTACCAAAACGATCATGCTGAATACCCGTTTAACACGAGCTGAAATGACGTGGCAGCTTTCAGACTCCCGGGCTGAATTTCTTCTGACAGAATCCTCTTTTATGGTGGAAGGCGAAAAGGCGGAGATGGAAATTTCATCTTTAACCGTATTGTCGAAGGAAGAATTGGCCGAGTCCGAATCAGTGAATCCGTTGCTAGTGGAGGAAATCGTGTTAACCGACATTTGTACCATCATGTATACATCGGGTACGACAGGACAGCCGAAGGGAGTCATGCAGACATTCGGAAATCATTGGTGGAGCGCGATGGGCTCTGCTTTGAACCTTGGATTCATGGAATCGGATTGCTGGCTCTGTACCGTTCCCTTGTTTCATATAAGCGGTTTTTCAATTCTCATGCGCAGCGTCATTTATGGGATGAGCATTGTGCTGCATGAAAATTTTGACGAGAACAAAGCTATTGAGGACATTTTCACGAAAAAAGTAACGATTATGTCGGTTGTTTCTACGATGTTAACGAGAATAACCGAGTCGTTTGGTGACCGGGTCATGCCAGTACATTTCCGCTGCATGCTTCTTGGTGGAGGGCCGGCACCGCTTACGATGCTAGAGAAATGCATCGATATAGGGATACCGGTTTTTCAATCGTATGGAATGACTGAAACAGCTTCACAAATCGTGACATTGTCACCGGAGGATAGCTTAGTAAAGCTCGGTTCGGCAGGCAAGCCATTATTTCCGGCTCAGCTTAAAATACAATCTGAGGACGGTAGCTTGGCGGCTGCCGGAAAAGCAGGCGAAATTGCGGTTAAGGGGCCAAATATCACACCGGGATATTTACATCGCCCTGATGCCACTGCAAATAAACTGAGAGAAGGATGGCTTTACACAGGTGATATCGGCTATGTTGATCAGGACGGTTTTTTATACGTGCTTGACCGTCGAGACGACTTGATTATTTCGGGCGGCGAAAACATTTACCCTGCAGAAATCGAAGGGGTGCTTTTAGCGCATCCAGACGTAGCAGACGCCGGTGTGGTGGGTGTACCTGACGCTAGATGGGGGCAAGTTCCTGTAGCTTTTATTGCGGCAAAAAACGGTACCGTTTTAGCAGACGGCATGCTTAAGGAGTATTGCCAGGAACGCTTGGCAAAGTACAAACTTCCGTGCACCTTCATTTTTTTAGATGAGCTTCCGAGAAACGCAGCGAAAAAACTTTTGCGTCGAAATTTGCGCGATATGTGGCAAAAAGGCAGGCAAGAAACATGAAACTATTTTCCATTACGCTTCATGTGATTAAAATGCCGCTTCGATCTCCTTTCATGACCCATTTAGGTAGTGTGGCGGAGCGTGAAGGAATTATCGTCGAAATAACGGACGAAGACGGAGTGACGGGATATGGTGAAGGTGTTGCCTTTTCGACGCCGTGGTATACAGAGGAAACGGTGAAAACAAGCCTCCATATGATGAGCGATTTTTTGATTCCACTCCTCAAACATCGCCCCGTCAGCCATCCTGACGAAACGTTAGCTTTGTTTGCTTCGATCAGGGGAAACAAAATGGCCAAAGCGGCTCTCGAGATGGCACTATGGGATTTATATGCAAAAAGAAAATTACTTCCCCTGTCTAGGGTTCTAGGAGGAACACAGGAGCGGATCCCGGCCGGAGTGGTAATCGCTACAGATTCTATTTCTTCTGCAATTGAACAAATTGATCATTACCTTTTGGAAGGTTATCAACGAATCAAATTGAAGATCCATCCTGGTCATGATATTTCCGTTTTGGCGGATATTC
>JAUZPT010000219.1 GCA_030705745.1 Bacillota bacterium
AAGCTTATGTTTTTACGTAAGAAGACTTTCTTATTCGCTTACTGCTGCAAGGATATCATTTTCACGTAAAATTAAGTATTCAGTTCCCTGGTATTTCACTTCTGTACCAGCGTATTTTGAGAAGATAATGCGATCGCCTACAGAAACTTCAAGAGCAACACGCTCGCCATTCTCAAGCACGCGTCCAGTACCGACAGCAACTACTCTTCCTTCTTGCGGCTTTTCCTTCGCTGAATCCGGTAAAACGATACCGCTGGCAGTTTTTTCTTCTGATTCAACAAGCTCAATGACAATACGATCACCTAGTGGCTTTAACAATTAAAACAACCTCCTCAAATTTTATGTAGTGGTATTATTAGCACTCTCTCTACACGAGTGCTAACACAATTATTATCATAATGAATCTAAAAATCTTTTGCAAGCATCAGCTAACATTTTTTTTGAAAAAAATTTTGTTTTTACTTTTTCATTCGGCCATAAAAATTTTTACAAATTTAACACATATAAAGATAATTGAATTCATACGCCTTTTAGAAGTAGAATGAAGTATTGCATCTATTATTTCGCTCGCGTAAAGGAGACGAAGGATTGAAAAATAAATATTGGCTTATCTTAATTGTATACATTGCCATGCAGCTATCCAGTTTATTTGGTATCCCGCTCTTCAGCTTTGTAATCGGTCTTTCCGGGAAAAGTCTGGCTGCGTCGGAGAAGCTTGCTGTGCCGCTTTGGCTAATCTTCAGCTTCTCCATTACTTTAATGATTGTCCTTTTTCTGCTTAGAAAGGAAATCCGCTCCACTCGCTTGGAACGGAATGGCCAACCTGCCTCGGAATCGATTGGATGGGCGATTGGTGGTTTCTTCCTTGCGCTACTTTCCCAGATGGTTTGCAGCATTATCGAAAAAGGATTGGGCATCCACAGTGGATCGGAAAATACGAAGCTCATCCTCCAAATTATCGAAACGTTTCCTTTGGCCATATTCGTAAGCTCGATTTTCGGACCCATTTTGGAAGAAATCGTTTTTCGTAAAATTATCTTCGGATCGCTGCACAAACGCCTAAACTTCTTTCTTTCAGCATTGATCAGTTCTCTGATTTTTGCTGCAGCACATATGGAATTCCAGCATCTTTTGCTTTATGCGGGAATGGGGTTCACATTTGCCTTTCTTTATGTAAAAACTAAAAACATTCTCGTGCCCATGTTTGCGCATGTCGCAATGAATACTTTCGTTGTCATCATCCAATTAGCTTTCAAAAATGATTTGGACAAAATGATTCACCATACTGAAAAAATTCAAAGCTTTATTGGAGGATTTTTATGAGACAGACATCTTTGTTTTCTGGCATCACGTACCTCTTTCTCGGCACTTTGTTCACCTTTTTCGCAATCCAGGATGTGCAGTCTGGTGGCTGGGGCTTTTTCACTTACTTACTCGTCCTGTTTGCCACTTTGGATTTCGGATCGGGCATAAAGATGATCCGCTTTCACGTGAAAATTAACAAACACCTTAAATAAACAATGAAACAAATGCAAAAGAGGCTTGGCCCGAAACTTGAAGGGTCAGCCTCTTTTTTTATATTTCCAGCTCAGATGGATAGTGTTTTAAGAAATAGATGAGCGATTGCAGTTCGACCGCCAGATCGATATGATGAACACGGATCGTTGATGGAACGTTCAATCTAGCCGGTGTGAAGTTTAATATCCCTTTCACATCCGCACTTACGAGGCTGTCTGTAATCGTCTGCGCCACTGTGGACGGTACGGTTAAAATGGCCACCTTTATTTTCTCTGCAACAATTGCTTTTTCCAACTCATCCATATGATACACAGGAACGTCACCAATCGACTTCCCAGCCTTTTCGGGATCGACATCAAACGCGCACACAATTTTCGTATTATTATTTTTCAAAAAATTGTAATTCAAAAATGCTGTTCCCAAGTTCCCTACACCGATGAGCGCGACTTTTGTCAATTCATCTTGATCGAGAGTTTTGCTAAAAAACGACAAAAGATAGTTCACATTGTATCCATATCCTTTTTTACCAAGCGCACCAAAATAGGAGAAATCTCTGCGGATAGTAGCTGAATCCACTTTCACTGCATCACTCAGCTCTGCAGATGATACCCTTTGTTTTCCGGAAGAATGAAGATTTCTTAAGAAACGGTAATATAGAGGAAGTCTTTTTGCGGTAGCTTGAGGTATTTTCATCGTTTCATTGCTCATTATTACTCTCCTCCTTCCTTTGTGGATGCCGATTTATATGAGTTCATTTCTTTTAAAGTCACCGTTTTTTCCGCCTGTTTTTTCTACCAAATAGGTTGCACCGATCACCATGCCTTTATCAACGGCCTTACACATATCATACACAGTCAACGCACAAACGGAGGCAGCAGTTAACGCTTCCATTTCTACACCCGTTTGCCCTTTAGTTTTTACCATGGCGGAAATGTTTAATTGGTATTCATTTTGTTTCTTTTCCCATGAAAATGTAATATTAACTCCGGTCAATGGAATGGGATGGCACATCGGAATGATCTCCCATGTTTTCTTCGCTGCCATGACCGCTGCAACTTGAGCTACAGCCAATACATCGCCTTTTTTCATTTCATGGTTCGTAATTTTTTCATATATTTCGTTGCTTACAATTATGCTTGAATGGGCAAAAGCAGTTCGTGCCGTTTCCGGCTTGGCACTAACATCAACCATTTTTGCTCTGCCTTCATCATTAAAATGGGTAAAATCAGCCATTCACAAAACTCCCCTCATCAAAATGATACACTATTTTCCCCTTAAAGTGTGTGAACTTTGTATTATACTTCACAAATGTTTTTACCTTATTAACACCCTTTTTCTATGAGCATGTATGAATCAACCATCCCCTAGTTTAGGATGTTCATACTGCCCCTTTATTGCCGATACCCCCGGAATACGATAAACTATTCGTAAGTAACTGAGGTGAAGAGAATGATATTATTACAAGTCAATCAACTGGCAAAATACTATGGTGCTGACCTTATTTTATCGAATATAAAGCTTGAATTACAAACGCGGGACCGTGCTGCGCTTGTTGGAAGAAATGGAGCAGGAAAATCCACCCTTTTAAAAATCATTGCTGGTCATCTTTCGCATGACGGTGGAGAAGTGATGAAGCCCAAAGATGTCACGATCGGCTATCTCGCTCAAAACACCGGACTCGAATCCAGTTTGTCGATTTGGGAAGAAATGCTGACGGTATTTGACTCGCTTCGACATATGGAAAGCACACTTAGGCAATTGGAACAACAAATGGCGAATCCTGACGTTCTAAAGGATGAAACGAAGTACGAACGCATTTTAAAAGAATACGATCATCTTCAAGTGAAATTCAAGGAGCTCGGCGGTTATCAATACGAAGCCGATATCCGTTCTGTATTGCATGGGCTGAACTTTCACTCCTTCGACCACTCGACGCCCATTTCCACATTGAGCGGCGGCCAGAAAACAAGGCTCGCTTTAGGTAAGCTTTTGCTAAAAAAGCCCGATATACTCATTTTGGACGAGCCTACGAACCATTTGGACATTGATACCTTGTCCTGGCTGGAGCAATACCTGCAAGGCTACGAGGGCGCTATTTTGATCGTCTCGCATGATCGTTATTTTTTAGATAAAGTTGTGAACCAGGTATACGAGATTTCCCGCAAGCAAATTCAGAAATTCCCCGGCAATTACAGCGCTTATTTAGTACAAAAAGCCGAAAATTACGAACGGGACATGAAGCAATTTGAAAAGCAGCAGGATGAAATCTCCAAGCTTCAAGATTTTATTCAACGCAATCTCGCTCGTGCATCCACGACGAAGAGAGCACAAAGCCGGAGAAAAACGCTTGAAAAAATGGATCGGCTGGACAGGCCAATGGGCGATGAAAAATCTGCTTCCTTTTCATTTTCAATCGAAAAGCAAAGCGGAAATGATGTGCTGGCCGTTGATTCTCTAGCGGTTGGTTATGGTGGATCAAAGGTATCGGAACATATCTCATTTCATGTGACGCGAGGCGAAAGCATTGCACTTGTCGGTCCAAATGGAATCGGCAAATCGACACTTTTGAAGACGATTGTAAATAAACTTCCTGCCTTGTCAGGGCAGGTGCGGAATGGTTCTAATCTTGCCATCGGCTATTATGATCAGGAACAGGCTGAGTTGACGTCCAATAAACGCGTTTTGAATGAGCTTTGGGATGAATACCCGCTGCATAGCGAAAAGGACATCCGGACCGTTTTAGGGAATTTCCTGTTTTCAGGTGACGACGTTCTAAAAATTGTTTCCACATTAAGCGGCGGCGAAAAGGCCAGGCTCGCGCTCTCCAAGCTGATGATGCAAAGAGCCAATCTTCTCATCCTGGATGAACCGACAAACCATCTTGATCTTGATAGCAAAGAAGTGCTTGAAAATGCTTTAATCGATTATCCCGGAACGATTCTCTTTGTTTCGCATGACCGATACTTTATTAACCGAATTGCGACAAGGGTATTGGAATTGAGCCGTGACGGCAGTACCGATTACTTGGGTGACTATGACTATTATGTAGAAAAGAAACTCGAGATGGCTGAACTAGAAGCGCTTGAAAGCTCCTCAAGCATAAAAAACACGACTGCCGCTGACAGTGGCGAACGGACAGCGTACCAGCAGGACAAAGAATCCAAAAAGCTGGAGCGGCAGCGTAAAAGAAGATTGGAAGAAATCGAGCTGAAAATTGAAGAGTTAGAGGAAGATATCCAACGATATGATGAACAGCTCTGTGATCCGGTCATTTTTCAGGATCATGAAAAGGTCCTGGAAATCACCAAACTCAACGACAATGCAAAAGAACTGCTGGAGCAACTGATGGAAGAATGGTCGCTGTTTGCAGAGTAATGATGGAACACCGGTGCAATGCCGGTGTTTTTATTTTATCCGAATGTAAATACCGGAATTTTGCCAAGCGCGCAATTAGGTTATTCAGCCATCAACAACATTTTGTGGATAATTTTTTTCTAAAACCATTCATCTTTAAAGTTAAACTAGGTCAACAGTCCCTTTTTTCCACAGTATTATTCACAAGCAAAAAAGCCTAATATCAATAAAACTTTAAGTTTTCCACAATATCCACAAAAATACACAATGTTATCCACAGTCATAGAAGTTATCCACCGAGTTTTCCACATTATCCACTATTTTCATCCTTTCCACAGTAGTTTATCCACCATTTCTGCTTTTCCCTCTCCAATAAACAATGTTAATAATCCCTTTAATTTGTGGATATTTTTCCGCAACATAAAAGCAGTGCGAATCGCACTGCTTTATGATGTAGAAGTATAAGATTAATTGTGACTTTCGATCATAAGTCCAGGATTCGCATTCAGTGCCAAGTCTGCCCGTTCACCTTTTTCGAATAAAATGCTTCCGGCT
>JAUZPT010000022.1 GCA_030705745.1 Bacillota bacterium
GAAAACATTGCGCAAAGCTCAGGAAGAGCTGAGAAATGGTCGTATGCCCGGGGAGGCCATCCTGGATGGAATATGTATTCTCATTGGAGGAACACTGCTTATAACGCCTGGTTTTGTTACAGATATTCTTGGGTTGCTGCTTCTGCTGCCTTTTACAAGAAGGTTTTTTAAATATTTATTGAGAAACTCGTTTAAAAAATGGATTAACAAAAGAACAATCATCATCAAATAATGAAAAAGCGCCACTTTTCAAGTAGGCGCTTTTCATTCTATGCTTAAATTTCGGAACCTTTGATGAAAATCCATAAATCACGGAAGACATTTGCCCTGTTTAGCGTGTTGAAAATAACAAGGACGACAGGACCAAGAATTAATCCGAGAAATCCAATTGTTTTAAAACCAATAAAAAGTGCCATTAATGTTGCCAATGGATCTAGGCCGATGCTCGAAGAAAGGATTTTTGGTTCGATGATCTGCCGTTGCACCAGAACAACAAGATAAAGAACCCCCAATCCTATAGCAAGTCCGTTATCACTGGTAATTATCTCGTATATAATCCAAGGTACAAAAATAATGCCTGTTCCGAGATAAGGCAATACTTCAGCAATGCCAGTTATAAGTGCAATTGTTACAGCATAATCAACTCGAAGAATCAGCAGGCCAATCAATATGATCACAGTGGTAATCGATATTAATGTAAGCTGTGTTTTAATAAATCCGAACAATGCTTTTTTCAAATCAATAAAAACCGTCCGTCCGCTTGTTTGAGCACGTTTTGGAAGCAGCCTGCGTAGGTGTGCGGAAAGACGGTACCAGTCCTTACTAATAAAAAAGGTACCAAGCATGGAAAAAATAATGATCGTGGCCGCATTTGGAAACCAGGCAATGATATTGGGGATATGTCCAAAGAAATTCTGGATAAATGAACCTACAGTTGAACCAATGCTTTTGCCTACGTTTTGAATGTTTGCCATTATGGTTCCCTGCTGCCCGGAATCAAGCTTATTAAAAATTCTCGAAATATCGTTATAAAGAGGAATAATCTGGCCTGCTACAATTTTTTCTATATAAGCAATTAGCGTATCAAGATGATCAGGAACAACGGCTGCCAAATAATTGGCTCCTGAAACGATTTCAGCGATTAATAAGATAATGATTCCGGCAAAAACGGCAAAGAGAAGCACCAAGGAAACCAACACTGCCAAGGGACGAGGCATTCGCCCTTTTACTTGTAAAAAGTTCACAAGAGGATTAATCAAAAAGGCAAGCAGAAAGCCGATTAGAAATGGATATGTTACCTTGGATAAATAAAAAAAAGATAATATAGCCACAATGATGATTCCTATAACTAAAAAGAATCTTAGTGTACGATGAAAGTATATGGGGTTCAATAAAGTACCTCCTTTTAGGAAGAATGAAGTGCATTCGATAGTAATAGTTTAACATAAATGCATAAATTTCCATAGGTGATTTGCCCTCTAAAGATGGATGAACGTACCTTCTTTTCAGAAACAATATATAGATGTGGAATCGACTTCCTTATAACTATTCTACAATAATTACAAAAACGACAAGGAGGGTTGAAAGTTGTTTAATGAATCGTTCATATTCCTGCTGATAATATTAAGTATTGGATTTATAGCCAAAAATAACTCGTTAATGATAGCTGTGGCGGTTTTGCTTGTGTTGAAAATTGCAGGTCTTGAAACAAAATCCTTTTCTTTTTTACAGTCCAAGGGCATTAACTGGGGTGTAACCATCATTACAATTGCAGTTTTAGCTCCAATCGCCGCGGGTGAAATCGGTTTTCGGGATCTTACAGCGTCATTTAAATCTCCATATGCCTGGATTGCCCTAATTTCGGGAATCATTGTGGCATTATTGGCAAAGGGAGGAGTTTCATTGCTCTCTGAGAATCCACAAATCACTACTGCGCTCGTATTGGGAACTATTTTATCCGTTACTCTTTTTAAGGGTGTCGCTGTGGGCCCTTTGATTGGAGCTGGAATTGCATATAGCTTCATGAAGATGATCGAATTCTTTAGATAATTTCGTGTGAAATAATATTTTTTTCATCTTTTCAGGTCCTTTCCATTCACAAAAATCTGATAATTGATTATAATAGGACTTGTAAGCGCATCCTTTTTTACATAAGTCCTATTTATACAGTTAGTTACTTCGAAATAATATTTATTTCGTAGAAAATGTTGCATCAGTTAACCGAGCATCCGCTCAATCAAGATTAATCTTTCGCAAGAAGGGGTAAAAATTATTCATCAGTCTGAAAATCGACAGAATTTAGGACTGCCTCATTATATAAGGGTAGTAATATGCCTTAACTATAAAAGAAGGAATTTCTGCCGAACAAGCCAGAATATTTGCTGGTAAGAAATTAATTTTTACAGACAAGCGGATAATGGGTGAATTTTTAATTTAAAGGGGAGATTTTGAATGACAGTTACACGTGGTCTTGAAGGGGTAGTGGCAACGACATCTTCAATCAGTTCAATTATTGACGATACTCTTACGTATGTCGGCTACGATATTGACGATTTAGCTGGAAATGCCAGCTTTGAAGAAGTAATTTATCTCCTTTGGAATCGGAAGCTTCTGACAAAAACTCAATTAGCGGAATTAAAAAAAGAATTGGCTGAAAATGCTGAGCTTCCAAAAGAAGTTTTAGAGCACTTTCATATGTATCCAATTCAAGAAGTACATCCGATGGCAGCGCTTCGTTCTGCTGTTTCCCTTCTTGGTTTATATGATAAAGAAGCGGATATCATGGAAGAAAGCGCAAACTTCCGAAAAGCAGTTCGTTTGCAAGCAAAAATGCCTGCTCTTGTGACGGCTTTTGCTCGAGTTCGAAAAGGGCTCCAGCCGATCCCACCGAGAAAGGATTTAAGCTTTGCAGCAAATTTCCTTTACATGCTAACAGGAAACGAACCGGATTCCATAGCTGTTGAAGCGTTGGATAAAACTTTGGTGTTGCATGCAGACCATGAATTGAATGCGTCCACTTTTACAGCACGCGTTTGTGTGGCAACGCTTTCTGATATTTATTCAGGTGTTACAGCTGCGATTGGTGCTTTGAAAGGGCCGCTACATGGCGGAGCAAATGAAGCGGTAATGAAAATGCTTAAAGAAATTGGAACAGTCGAAAACGTTGAACCATTCATCCGTGAAAAATTGGAGAAAAAAGAAAAAATCATGGGCTTTGGCCATAGGGTATACCGTAAAGGAGATCCTCGCGCCAAGCATTTAAGAGAAATGTCAAAGAAATTGACAGAACTTACTGGTGAACCACATTGGTATGAAATGTCAATTAAAATTGAAGAAATTGTTACGGGGGAAAAGCATCTTCCACCAAATGTGGATTTCTATTCGGCTTCCATGTACCACAGCCTTGGTATTGATCATGACTTGTTTACACCTATTTTTGCCGTTAGTCGTGTTTCAGGCTGGCTTGCCCATATTTTGGAGCAATATGAAAATAATCGTTTGATTCGTCCTCGTGCGGACTATACAGGTCCAGGCATGCAAAAGTACGTTCCAATTGATGAACGAGCTTAATAAGGGACAATATTTTACTTTTCGGAAAAAAATTGATGTAATAAGAGAGAGCAGAAGAAGGTTAGGTGCGAATAGCTTCCTAACCTTCGATTCAGTAATATGAAGCATAAAAGTGATTTCGTTTGTCATGTGACCTAGGTTTTTGAAAACTTGAAAAATTCCGTAGGAAGAGTGACAAGGGGAATCCTCTGCTGTTCCGAATGTGTTTAAGACTATGTTTTTACTGACATTTGAAGGGAGAAATTATTATGCAAGGTGAAAAAATCACAGTTACAAATGGAGTATTAAATGTACCAAATAACCCGGTAATTCCATTCATTGAAGGGGATGGCACTGGTCCTGATATCTGGGCAGCTTCTGTCCGCGTATTGGATGCGGCTGTTGAAAAAGCCTATAAAGGTGAGCGCAAGCTTGTTTGGAAAGAGGTTTTGGCAGGAGAAAAGGCATTCAACGCAACAGGTGAGTGGCTTCCTCAAGAAACGCTGGATTTAATTGATGAATATTTGATTGCAATCAAAGGTCCACTTACAACTCCTGTAGGCGGCGGTATTCGTTCGTTAAACGTTGCACTTCGCCAGGAATTGGATCTATTTGTTTGTCTACGCCCAGTTAGATGGTTCGAAGGAGTTCCATCACCTGTAAAACGTCCACAGGATACAGACATGGTAATCTTCCGTGAAAACACTGAAGACATTTATGCAGGTATCGAATACGAACAAGGCTCTGATCAAGTAAAGAAATTGATTAACTTCCTTCAAACGGAAATGGGTGTAAACAAAATCAGATTCCCAGAAACATCAGGAATTGGAATCAAGCCTGTATCCGAAGAAGGAACGACTCGACTTGTACGGGCTGCAATTAATTATGCCATTAAAGAGGGGCGTAAATCTTTAACGCTTGTACATAAAGGAAATATCATGAAATACACAGAAGGCGCCTTTAAAAACTGGGGATATGAATTGGCTGAAAAAGAATTCGGCGATAAAGTATTTACATGGGCTCAATATGACAGATTGAAGGAAGAACAAGGCGCTGATGCTGCTGACAAGGCCCAAGCTGATGCTGAAGCTGCAGGAAAGCTAATTGTTAAAGATGCGATCGCAGATATTTTCCTTCAACAAATTCTCACTCGTCCAAAAGAATTCGATGTAGTGGCAACGATGAACCTAAATGGAGATTATATTTCTGATGCGCTTGCTGCTCAAGTAGGTGGAATCGGTATCGCTCCTGGTGCCAATATCAATTATGAAACAGGACATGCCATTTTCGAAGCAACTCATGGAACTGCTCCAAAATATGCAGGACTTGATAAAGTGAACCCTTCCTCTGTCATCCTTTCCGGTGTTTTATTGCTTGAGCACCTCGGCTGGACAGAAGCGGCTGCCATGATTTTAAAATCGATGGAAAAAACGATTGAATCAAAAGTAGTTACTTACGATTTCGCAAGGCTGATGGACGGAGCAACGGAAGTGAAAACCTCTGAATTTGGGGACGAACTGATTAAAAATATGGAATAAAATGTTGGTTAGCTGCTTGTTGCAGCCCTCATTTCCATTCTGCTCGTATTAGATAGCAACGATATAGTAAAAGGGGGAGAGTCATTATGTCATTAAAACGTAAAAAGATTTCGGTTATCGGTGGAGGATTTACTGGTGCAACAACAGCATTTCTACTTGCACAAAAAGAGCTTGGGGATGTAGTTTTAGTAGATATTCCACAAATGGAAAACCCTACAAAAGGTAAAGCGCTGGATATGCTAGAAGCAAGCCCTGTTCAAGGCTTTGATGCGAACATTACGGGAACTTCAAGCTATGAAGATACTCGCGACTCTGATATCGTCGTCATCACGGCAGGAATTGCCCGAAAGCCTGGCATGAGTCGTGACGATTTGGTTCAGACGAACCAAAAAATCATGAAAAACGTAGCTCAGGAGATTGCAAAATATTCTCCAAACAGCTTTATTGTCGTATTGACCAACCCAGTTGATGCTATGACTTATACCGTTTTTAAAGAATCGGGATTCCCTAAAAATCGAGTAATCGGACAATCTGGCGTGCTTGATACTGCCCGTTTCAGAACATTTGTTGCTCAAGAGCTTAATCTTTCTGTTAAGGATATTACTGGCTTTGTTTTAGGTGGACATGGTGATGACATGGTGCCTCTTGTACGTTATTCCTATGCAGGAGGTATCCCTCTTGAAACATTGATTCCTAAAGATCGCCTTGATGCTATCGTTGAGCGCACACGCAAAGGCGGAGGGGAAATCGTTAACCTTCTTGGAAACGGTAGTGCTTATTACGCACCTGCGGCTTCTCTTGTTGAAATGTGCGAAGCAATTCTTAAAGATCAACGCCGAGTTCTTCCATCAATTGCGTATTTGGAAGGCGAATACGGTTATGATGGAATCTACCTGGGAGTTCCTACTATCCTCGGTGCAAACGGAATTGAAAAGGTAATTGAGCTTGAACTGACTGGAGAAGAAAAAGCTGCATTAGACAAATCGGCAGAAGCTGTCCGAAATGTGATGCAAGTTTTGGCTTAATAAAAGAATTCGGGGAAAGCCTTCCCCGAATTTTTTTACATCACAAAAACTGATTTCATAGAATGGCCATTGGGTGGGAAAACATTTTATTCGTTTTATTATGAAACCGTTTACAAATTTGGGGGTGCAGGCAAAATGTTATTAGGAAAGAAAAGAAAGCTGGGCAGGAGAATCGAGGAAATGAAAGTAGGAGAAAAGCTTTCTTTTACAGAGAAGATTGAGGACAAGGATCTCCTGCTTTATTTAGGTCTGACTGACGATGCGAATCCTTTGTACATTCAACATGACTATGCCTCACAAACCCCTTATGCAAAGCCGGTAGTTCCGACTATCATGTTGACGGGTATGATTACTTCGGCAGTTTCAAAATACTTGCCAGGACCAGGGAGTCATTTGATTGCACAGGAACTGCAGTTTCCAAAGCCGGTTTATCATTATGCAACAATTGAATTTTTATTTGAAATAAAGGAAGTTAATATTCAAGAACATTCAATAATAATCGAAGTTTGTGCCACGAACGAAAAAAATGAAAAAGTCATTTATGGAAACATCAAGGTTTGCCCTCCATATCGCTTACCAGGCATGGATGGAACGGCTTTAGACAATTTTTAATACTATTTTTTAGGGAATGCGGATTGCGCATTCCTATTTTAATGGTCATAGTGTGTGAAATTTTTGACAATAGTATTAGAACAAGTGTATTTTAAGAAATGTTTTTAATACTATTTTAATAAAAATTCGTTAACCTTATTCGTATCGGATATTTATACATAATGTAAAAAAGACATGAACTTAAAACAATTCAATTGGATTGGAGATCGTATGAAAATATTAGTTGTAGAAGATGAACAAGCACTTTTACATAGTATTGAAAAGATTCTAAAGGAAGAAAATTATTACGTAGACGGTACCTTAAACGGTTATGATGGACTCCAACTGGCACAACAAAATATTTACGATGCAATCATTCTGGATGTTATGCTGCCTGAAATAGACGGTTTTTCCATAATAAAGGCATTAAGGGAAAGCTCAATAAGGACACCTGTCATTTTTCTTACAGCTAAAGATAGTGTTGTAGACCGTGTAAGAGGATTGGACCTTGGTGCGGATGATTACTTAACTAAGCCATTTGCTGCTCCAGAATTACTCGCCCGGCTCAGGGTCCTTCTGCGTGGTAAGGGGGACAATTATGAAGCAGAGGTTGTGTATGGACCGTTAAAAGTTAATGAAAATGAATATGATGGATTTATCCACGACCAAAAATTAAATTTAACTGGTAAGGAATATTTACTATTAGAGTATTTTATTAGGAATAAAGAACAAATTTTGTTAAGAGATCAAATATTTAATCGTATTTGGGGATTTAGTTCTGAATCAGGATTAAATGTTGTAGATGTTTATGTACACCATCTCCGAAAAAAGCTGTCGATCTTTCAATGTGACCATTTTATTAAAACCGTCCGAGGAATTGGCTTTATGTTAAAAGGAGACGAAGAGGATGTTTCAAAAAACTAAATTACGATTAGTTTCTCTATATACGCTCGTTTTCTTTTTAATTTTGAGTAGTCTTGGTGTGAGTTTATATTTTTATATGTATCACACATCCTTGTCATCTATTGACGACAAGCTGTCACAAAAAGCTACATTCCTTTTTCAAAACAATGGAAAAGAATTTCGTGAAGAAAACGAGAGGGAATCCGAACGCAAGGTTTCCTATCTGTTTTGGGGCGAAAGAGGCAAATTCTTAATGAGTTATCCCATAAATGCCTTCTTTAAAAAAGATTTTGCCTATTTATCACCAAGGAAAGAGAATGAGAAGCTTCGAACACAAGAATTTGACGGCCATACTTATCGAATTATGACTATTCATATAAATGGGAAACAATTTGAAGCAATCAATAATGAAACGGTTAAAACGCTTCAGCTTGTATACAACATTGACCCTGAAATCAATATTTTAAAGAATTTATTCAAATTGATTGGGTTTGGAAGTGCTGGCGGTTTGTTAATATCTTATTTTGCGGGTCTTTTTTTAGCAAATAAAGCCCTTGTTCCGATACAAAGATCATGGGAAAAACAGTCTCAGTTCGTTGCGGATGCATCTCATGAGCTCCGTACGCCATTATCTGTTATCCAAACACATCTAGAACTCCTTTTTCGCCATCCGACTAATACGATTGAACAAGAAAGTGAAACCATTTTTAATAGTCTTTCAGAAGTAAAACGAGTAAATAAATTAGTTACAGACTTGCTTACATTAGCAAGATCAGATTCAAATGACCTATTAATTAATCCGCACCTGTTTTTAATGGATGAGATGCTTGAGGTAATTGTTGAACAATTTACCCCAATTGCCAACATCAAAGAAATTAACTTGTTTGGAAAAATAGAAAGCGATATCCACTATTATGGAGATAAAGAAAGAATTCACCAACTATTTATCATTCTTTTAGATAATTCTCTTAAATACACTTCATCTAAAGGAAAGGTGTCAATTATTTGTGAGAAGGAAGGCAATAACGTAATTATTACAATAGAAGATAATGGAATTGGTATTAGTGAAGAAGATTTACCGTATATTTTTGACCGATTTTTCCGAAGCGATAAAGGTAGAACAAGGTCAGAGGGCGGCACCGGACTCGGTTTATCAATTGCTAATTGGATTGTAAAAGCACATGAAGGTCAAATCAAAATCGAAAGCAAGCTAAAAGTAGGAACAAAATTTATTGTTAAGCTTCCGATAAGAGAAAGTTTCAAATAGACTCGACCTATAGAGGTCTCAGGGGGCGTGCTTTGCACCCCTTATTTTTTATTTGGGATTTAATTTGTAGCCTTCGTTTGCGAGTATTCATTTTGTTATTATATTATAGTAAAGAAGGATACTTGGATAATGTAGGGGTTAATATCTTTTACGGAGGCGTTTATGAAAAATAAAGTTCTTGTTGTCGACGATGAACCATCTATCGTAACATTACTCAAATATAATTTGGAACAGGCTGGTTATGATGTGATTACAGCTGCAGATGGTGAGGAAGGCTTGCAACTGGCTTTGTCTGAAACTCCGGATATTATTGTTCTAGACTTGATGCTGCCAAAAATGGATGGAATGGAAGTATGCAAGGAACTGCGACTCAAAAGGGTAATGACTCCCATCTTAATGCTGACGGCTAAAGATGATGAATTTGACAGAATCCTTGGCCTTGAGCTTGGTGCAGATGATTATATGATTAAGCCATTCAGTCCGAGGGAAGTCATTGCAAGGGTAAAAGCCATTTTGAGAAGAACACAGGTCCATCCTGAAATGAAGGAAGTAGTGGATGAAACGAATGATTCAATCGTCATTGGCGAACTGAAAATACTTCCTGAACAATATGAGGCGTTATTCAAGGGGGAAATCTTGGAATTAACGCTTAAGGAATTTGAATTACTGCATTTTTTGGCTCAAAATAAAAATCGTGTACTAACGCGAGATCAGCTTTTAAGCGCAGTATGGAATTATGACTTTGCCGGAGACACTAGAATTGTCGATGTACACATTTCTCATCTACGGGAAAAAATAGAGATTGATACGAAAAAACCGCTCTACATTAAAACGATGAGGGGATTGGGCTATAAACTCGAGGAGCCCAAGCTGTAATGACAAAATTCAGAACCAAGCTTCTTATTGCTTTAATAACGTTAATAATTACCGTATTGCTCGGTCTTGGTTTATTTTTGGGACAGTTGTTTAAGGACTACTATTTGCATTCTTTTAATGAACGTTTAAAAAAGGAAAGTAGCCTCTTAAGCATGCATGTTGAAGACACTGGTGGAATAAGCGCTTTGAACAAAGTGGAATTATTTAAGATAAGTCATACCCTCGACACAAGAATCACGGTAACGGATAAAAAGGGCAAAATTTTATTCGATAGTGGCAGTATACTTCTTGGTAATAATACAGGACATGAAACGACGATTAAAAGCGTTATACACAACAAAGCTGAAACATCGAAAAAAACGAAGATTGGCCGCAATTCCAATGTGCATTATTATTGGAACCCAATCATGAAAAAAGGGAAAATTGAGGGTTATGTCTTTTTAAGCGCTAAAACGGATGAACTAAAAAATGCATCAATTCAAATTTGGTGGTTATTATCAATCAGTCTTGGTTTAGCGTTTATTGTGATAACAATCCTTGGCTTCAGGATTACAAAAAGGTATACAAAACCTATCGAGTCGGCTACAAACGTTGCTATTGAGCTTGCCAAAGGCAATTTTAGAGCGCGAACCTATGAAGACCGGATGAATGAAACAGGTATGCTCAGTTCTTCCATCAATGTTCTTGCACGCAATCTTGAAGAAATGGTAAAGGCACAAGAAATGCAGCAGGACAGGCTAAGTGCATTGATAGAAAACATGGGAAGCGGGCTGATGTTGATTGACAGCCGCGGATATATAAATTTAATTAATCGCGGATATAAAGATATTTTTCATGTTCATCCGCACGACTATGTAAATGAGCTTTATTATGAAGTAATCGAGCATAAAGAGGTCTGCCGCTTAGTAGAGGAAGTTTTTATGACTGAGCAAAAAGTGAACAGGCAAATGCATCTTCCTCTTGCGATCGAAAGGCGCGTCTTTGAAGTTTATGGTGTTCCAATCATTGGTGCAAACAACGTGTGGAAAGGTGTTTTACTTGTTTTTCATGATATAACCGAATTGAAGGATTTGGAGCAGATGAGAAAAGATTTCGTGGCAAATGTTTCTCATGAATTAAAGACGCCTGTCACGTCCATTAAGGGATTTTCAGAAACATTGCTTGAAGGAGCAATGGAAGACAAAGGTACATTGGAAGCATTCCTGTCAATCATCTTAAAGGAAAGTGACAGGCTACAAACGCTAATTCAAGATTTGCTTGAACTTTCAAAGATCGAACAACATGGTTTTGTCCTAGATATCCAGGAATTTGATCTCAAAGCTATCCTCAGCGATGTATTGACGATGCTGAGTGGCAAAGCAGATGAGAAAAACATAAAACTTGATTTTGATTGCAGCAAGGAGGCTGTCTGGGTCGAGGGAGATGCATCGCGTTTGAAACAAGTATTCATTAATCTCGTAACAAATGCGCTATCTTATACTCCTTCTGGAGGAACAGTAAAAATTGTTGTTAATCAAGGTAAAGGAAAACTACAAATTCACGTAATTGATACAGGAATCGGCATCGAAAAAAAGGAAATTTCGAGGATTTTCGAACGGTTTTACAGAGTGGACCGTGCGCGAAGCAGGAACTCGGGGGGGACTGGACTAGGTTTGGCGATTGTAAAGCATTTAGTCGAGGCGCATCATGGAAATATTTCTGTAAAAAGTGAGGTCGGCTTTGGAAGTGAATTTATAATCGAATTAGAACAGTCCTTCCGTGTACATTAATACCAAAAGGGGGGCTTTCATTTTCATAACATGCAGGGTATGAAAAATTTACAATAAATTTACCATACTTTCATTCTCTGTTAACACTATGGGGTTATGATTATCGTTGAAAGCCCCTCATCCAAGGAGCCAAACAGAAAAAGGCGAAAGCAAACCCCGCTTTCGTCTTTTTTATATTCAAAACGATGGCGATAAACTCCAGTTCTTCCTCTTAAACTCTTTTTTCCTTTCTTCATAAACCGCAATTTTCCTTTCTCTTTCCACTCATGATAAAATAAAACAAGTATAGTTGCCCTTTTTCTTGAATTTGTTTTTCCGTGCATAGCGGACAAGATTTATTGAAGATGGCATAAAAAAGAGGAGGAGTCATGACATGGAAAAAAAGAAGCTTGTTCTCATTGATGGAAATAGTATAGCATACCGTGCTTTCTTTGCCCTTCCCTTGTTAAATAATGATAAAGGAATACATACAAACGCCATTTACGGATTTACGAGGCTGCTGATGAAAATATTGGAGGATGAAAAGCCGACACATCTTCTCGTTGCATTTGATGCTGGTAAAACCACTTTTCGTCATAAGACGTTCAGTGAATACAAGGGGGGAAGGCAAAAGACCCCGCCGGAACTGTCCGAGCAATTCCCTTTTATTCGCCAACTGCTCGATTCGTATGGAATATCCCGTTATGAACTTGAAAACTTTGAAGCCGATGATATTATCGGAACGCTTTCCTTGCAAGCTGAAAGTGAAGGATTTGAAGTTCGCGTCATTTCAGGCGACAAGGATTTAACACAGCTGTCTTCTCCTCATACGACAGTAGGGATTACCCGGAAAGGCATAACGGACATTGAGGAATACACACCGGAACATATTTTAGAAAAATATGGGCTGACTCCTTTACAAATCATTGATATGAAAGGCTTGATGGGGGATGCGTCGGATAATATCCCCGGTGTGCCTGGAGTCGGAGAAAAAACAGCCATTAAATTATTGAAGGAATTTTCAACTGTCGAGAACTTGCTCAATTCGATCGACCAGGTAAGTGGAAACAAGCTGAAAGAAAAACTTGAAGAATTTAAAGACCAGGCTATCATGAGCAAGGAATTGGCGACCATTACCCGGGATGCTCCTTTCGAAGTTAAATTGGCTGATCTCACATTTAACGGGATGAACAAAGATCAAATTGTCCCTCTTTTTAAAGAACTTGGCTTTAACTCCTTGTTGGACAAACTTGGAGAAGATACAGAAGTGGCGGAATCGATAGAACTTGAAGAAATAAATTTTGAAATTTGTACTGAAGCCCCTACGGGCATTTTTGGTTCAAGCAGTTTCTTTTACGTCGAAGTACTTGAAGATAATTACCATAATGCCGATATTATCGGTTTTTCCATCGTAAATGACAGCGGCAACTATTATTTGCCGACAGAAATTGCAACGAGTTCTCCCTCTTTTAAAGAATGGGCCGAGGATGATGCAATGAAAAAAATAGTTTATGATGCGAAACGGTCAGAAGTGTCATTAAGAAGACATGGAATTCATTTAAAAGGCGTTGAATTTGATACATTTATCGCTCCTTATATCGTTGACCCTTCCGCTTCGCTGGCTGACCTCGCTTCTATTGCCAGCCGCTATGGGATTCATCTTGTCGAATCGGATGAAACGTTTTACGGCAAAGGTGCCAAGAGGCATATCCCTTCCCTGGATAAACTAGCCGAGCACCTCGTCAGAAAAGGAATGGCTATGGCGGTCTTGAAGGAAAAGCTTGAAAAGGACCTTGAGGCTAATCAGCAGGATGACCTTTTCAGGGAGCTTGAAATGCCTTTGTCCTTAATTTTGGCTGATATGGAAGCAACAGGCGTCAAAATCGATTTGGAACGTCTTAAGAAAATGGGCGAAGAAATTAATTTGAAACTTGTACAAATAGAAAGCCGTATTTTTGAACTTGCAGGAGAAGAATTCAATATTAATTCACCAAAGCAAATGGGCGTCATTTTATTTGAAAAACTAAACTTGCCATCGTCGAAAAAAACAAAAACAGGCTATTCCACGTCTGCAGATATTTTGGAAAAACTGGCTCCTGAACATGAAATTATCGAGCATATACTGCAATTCCGTCAATTGGGCAAACTTCAATCAACGTATATTGAAGGATTGCTGAAAGTGATGGATCCGACTACAGGGAAAGTTCATACGAGATTCAACCAGGCATTGACACAAACCGGCCGGCTTAGCTCGACAGATCCTAACCTGCAAAACATTCCGATCCGCCTAGAGGAAGGAAAGAAAATTCGACAAGCGTTTATTGCTTCTGAAAAAGACTGGCTTATCTTTGCTGCAGATTATTCTCAAATTGAACTTCGAGTTCTCGCACATATTGCCGATGATGAAAAATTAATTCAGGCCTTTAAAGAGGATGCCGATATTCATACAAAAACGGCAATGGAAGTGTTCCATGTGAAGGAAAATGAAGTGACATCAAATATGAGGAGGCAGGCGAAGGCAGTAAATTTCGGGATTGTTTATGGAATCAGCGATTTTGGCCTTTCGCAAAGTCTTGGAATTTCTCGAAAAGAAGCGGGATTGTTCATTGACCGTTATTTGGAAAGCTATCCTGGTGTACGTGAATACATGGATGACATCGTGCAAGTGGCAAAACAAAAAGGCTATGTAACGACCTTGATGCAAAGAAGGCGCTACATTCCTGAAATTACGAGCAGAAATTTTAATCTCCGAGGCTTTGCTGAAAGAACAGCAATGAATACACCGATTCAGGGAAGTGCAGCGGATATCATCAAAAAAGCGATGATTGACATGGCGAAAAAACTAAAGGAAATGAATTTGAAAACACGGCTGCTTCTTTCTGTGCATGACGAATTGATTTTTGAAGCGCCAAAGGATGAAATAGAAATCCTTAAGGAAATTGTGCCGGAAGTCATGGAAAATGCTTTGGAGTTAAAAGTGCCATTAAAAGTGGATTATTCTTTCGGGCCGACCTGGTATGACGCAAAATAATTAGCAGCTAAGGGGGGAAATCACATGCCCGAGCTTCCTGAAGTAGAAACCGTCAGAGTAACGTTAAAAAGTTTGGTTCTTGGCAAGCAAATTAAGGACATCACTGTCCATTGGCCAAAAATGGTAAAACATCCCGTGGAAACCGAGCAATTTGTTGAAGCGTTAAAGGGTGAAACGATCGTGGATGTCGGGAGACGCGGGAAATTTCTTATCCTTTATACAGACCATTTTGCACTTGTTTCCCACTTAAGGATGGAGGGGAAATACAGTGTTTATCATGGGGATGAGCTTCCCGATAAGCATACGCATATCATCTTTCACTTTACAGATGAAAGCGAGCTGCGCTATAAAGATGTACGGAAATTCGGGACTATGCACCTTTTCAAAAAGGGCGAGGAATTAGATCTAGACCCGTTGAAGGATCTCGGTCCAGAGCCATTCTCCGAAATATTCACACAAGAATTTTTGTCTGCTAAATTGGCAAAAACGAGTCGTAAAATCAAACCGGCTTTACTTGATCAAAAAATCGTTGTAGGGCTTGGGAATATTTATGTTGATGAAGCACTATTCCGTGCAGGAATCCATCCGGAGAGGCCGGGCTTTGATTTATCCGATGAGGAAATCGGCAGGCTGCACCATGAAATCGTTGCTACCCTTTCAGCTGCGGTTGAAAAAGGTGGAAGTACAATTCGAAGCTATATAAATTCTCAAGGTCAAATCGGGATGTTTCAGCTTGATTTATTTGTTTATGGCCGAAAGGGGGAAGCGTGCAAAAAATGTGGCTTCTCCCTGGAAAAAACGGTTGTTGGAGGAAGAGGCACAACCTATTGTCCTCAGTGCCAAAAGCTATAACATCATCTTTTTTATGGTGTCTTTGTATGTGTGCGAAATGTATTTTCACTTCATTTCACCGGTTTAATTTTTAGTATTACTTTAATAACCATGGAAAGGCTCCTTCCATATACTATCGTAGTGTTTGAAAGGAAGGAGCTCTAAACATGATTCAGTTTTTCTCACTTCTCTTGCTTGCTTTCGCTGTTAGCCTCGACAATTTTAGTGTTGGATTTACGTATGGCCTCCGAAAAATGGTCATGCCATTTAAGTCTTTACTAATTATTGCGGCTTGCTCGGCTACGTCACTATTGATTGCCGATTCCATCGGACATGGCCTGCAAAAAGTTTTCTCGCCACATATCACTGCAGGGGTCGGTGGAGGCATCCTGATTCTTTTGGGAGCATGGGTGTTGTACCAGTTTTTTCAGTCAGGGAAAAGCAAGGAACAGGATAGCAATGAAAAAACAATTGTTAATTTAGAAATACGATCACTTGGCTTGGTGATCAACATCCTGAGGAAGCCGATGTCTGCCGACTTCGACCACTCAGGAACGATTACTGGAATTGAAGCATTGATTCTAGGAGTCGCATTGTCTCTTGATGCCTTTGGCGCAGGAATAGGTGCCTCACTTCTCGGCTTTTCGCCACTCTATCTTGCTTTTGCCGTAGCGGTAATGAGTTCCCTATTTGTTTACATGGGAATAAAGTGCGGTATATTCTTTTCCCGTTCCGAATGGGTTCAGAAACTTACATTCCTGCCGGGAGTCTTACTCATCTTTATTGGAATTTGGAAGTTATAATGTGTTAAAAAAATTATATTAATTCTTTTTTTGGAAGGAAGAACAAATGAGTTTAATCGTCGGACTTACAGGCGGGATCGCCAGCGGAAAAAGTACTGTCTCTAACATGATCTCTGAAATGGGAATTCGAGTAATTGATGCCGATATTGAAGCAAGGCTTGCGGTTGAAGAAGGTGAACCTGCTTACCATAAGATTATAGAAGAATTTGGTACTGACATTGTGGCGGCCACTGGGGACCTTGACAGACAGAAACTAGGAAACCTTATTTTTCATAATAAAGAAAAAAGGCTGCGCTTAAACGAAATTGTCCATCCAGAAGTTCGGAGACGGATGAATGAGCAAAAAGAATCCGCGATTCGAAAGGGAGAAAAAATCGTCGTTCTTGATATTCCTCTTCTTTTTGAAAGCGAACTCACCTACATGGTTGATAAAACAATACTTGTTTATGTGGACTTACCTGTTCAATTGCAGCGCTTGTGTGCCAGAAACAGTTTAAGTGAGCATGAAGCGAGAGCAAGAGTTAATGCACAGATGCCTCTCGCAGAAAAAATTCACTTGGCAGATGCCACAATCAATAACAACGGAACAGTGGAGGAAACAAAGTCTCAACTGATGAACATCATGAATGCTTGGCTTGAAGAGAATATTGTATAACACATTGAGAAGGGAAACCTTCTAAGGCTGTCGAAAAACATTCGACAGCCTTTTATTTTCTTTAATTTCTTTAATTTCTTTAATTTCTTTAACAAATCACCGCATTAATATGTACTAATGTTATTTGTAATTACCTCATTAAACAGGTCTGTTGATTTGCGCTCCAGGCGCTTCGCTTTCCGCGGGCGGTTCGGGGAGCCTCCTCTGCGCTTCCAGCGCCTGCGGGGTCTCCCCTGAACCGTACTCCCGCAGGAGTCTTCGCGCCTTCCGCTCCAATCAACAGAGTTTTTTTCACTAAAGACCGTCTGCTCAACGAATAAATAATTAAAAATAAGTGGTGA
>JAUZPT010000220.1 GCA_030705745.1 Bacillota bacterium
AATTGGAGGTTGCTCATTGTTTATCTCTTTATCACTGCCGATAGTCACAGTGTTGGATTGTGCAGATTCATTTCCAGAAATATCTACAGCAGTTACAAAATAGATGCCATTTTCTGCGGTAAACGATAATGGTTTTCCGGCTGGGATACTGGCGACTCTTGTACTAAAAAAACCGGATCTATAAACTCTGTAACCAATGATGTCGCTTTCAGGTACGGGGAACCACGTAAGTTTTTTGCCTTCCTGCTTGACGGTAACCACGGAAGGAATTTTTCCGTTTTCCTTAAGTTTTGAATCGGATACAAGGATAACAGCCCAGCGATCTTTCTTTGGTATTAGCTGACTTGTATCTTTGAAATTTTTATCGGTCATTCGATTTAAAAAGTCAGGACTCAGCAACAATCCTCTTCTTGAAAAGTCAGACGGTGTTAGACTTGAAGAAAGATAATTACGCCCGCCTACCTTGACAAATTTTCCTTCTATAAGGCTATCGTCCATTATTGAAGGTGCAAATTTCACATTATAAAGATCTTTATCAACCAAACCCGCCATTGAACATTCCATGGTAGGCAATAAACCTGACACGGCGCAATACGGCAGACTGACGATTCCTTCAGGTGCTTTGAAACTTTTCTTTGATGCAATTAGTTTCGGTTTTTTTCGATATGCAGCGTTCATCAAATTCGCCCACAAATAATTCGTCCGCTGGCTGTAGGATAACCCATTTTTTGTTTCCAATGATTTAGGTGTATCGTAGCCCGTCCAAATGCCAAAGGTTATGTTTGGATTGAATGCAACAAACCATGAATCGTGAAACTCGACACCAGTTCCTGTTTTTCCTGCCCAATCAGAGTGGAAAGCCAACTTATTTTTAATTCCTGCAGCTGTTCCTTTTTTGATCACATCTCGCATCATATCGAGGGTCAAATAAGCTGTTTGAGGGGTGAAAACAGTGACTGGCTGCGTTTTATGCATATAAATGACATTCCCGTTTTTATCAAGAATTTTATCAATTAAATATGCATCGATAAATTTCCCACCATTTGCAAATGTGCTGAAGGCATTTGTGTTTTCTTCAATCGTTACTCCCTTTTTTAATGATCCAATTGATGTTGCGAGATTTGTATAATCTTCTGCATCAAGGGTTGTAAAGCCCATTTTTTTTAGGTATTTTGCAGGACGATCACCCACAATGTCCGTGTAAAGCTTTACAGCCGGGACGTTCAACGATTTAGCCAATGCGGTCCGGGCAGTAACGAGTCCGTTATAGCGTTTGTCATAATTGGTTGGCCATGGCCTGTCAATTAGTGGGGAAAGGCTTAACGCCACATCAGGGAGAACTGTCCCTGGTGAAGCTTTCCCTAATTCAATGGCGGGAGCATACACAAGCAATGGTTTCATCGTAGATCCATTTTGGCGAATTGCGCTTGTGGCATGGTTTAACTGCTGTTTTTGATGATCACGACCGCCAACAAAACTAATAATTTTCCCGGTTTTATTTTCAATCAACATGGCGCCTACTTCAACCGGCTCCATCACCGTTTTTAGTTGTTTGGTTTCAGGGTCCACCACTTTTTGAGGCTTGTCTGGACCATAAAAACGGTAGGCATCCTTCGCTTTTTCCATCGCATCGTAAATGTCCTTATTGATTGTTGTATGGATTCCATATCCCTTTTGCTTCAAGTCATGACTCGCCTGCAGAAGATATTTAGAATATAACGCATGATTCTTGCTTAAATCGCCTTTATGATATCCATCCTCTTTCGCCAGATGCTCAGCTAAAAGGTTAATTGCTCTTTTTTCAATTTCGACTGTCAGCCATGGATATTTTTCGAGAGGGTTTTCTTTTGATAAAATAAAATCCTTTTTGATATCATAAGCAGCGGCATCGGAAAATTCAGTTTCAGTAATAAATCCTCGTTCACGCATCCGTGAAAGAACTGTTTGCATTCTCGAAATTCCCGGTTCCAAATTATGCTTCAATTCTCCGCTCCGGGTATATGGTGTATAGCCGAAAGGGCTTTGAGGCAGCCCTGCAATAAAAGCAGACTGGGCTAGACTCAGCTCACTTGCATTTTTGCCGAATAGTCCCTTTGCTGCAGCCTGAACACCCGCAATATTCCTTCCCGAAGAATTTCGGCCAAATGTTGCGACATTCAGATAAGCTTCGAGTATTTCTTTTTTGGAAAAAAATTTTTCAAGCCGGAGCGCAAGAATGATTTCCTTCGCTTTACGCTGAAAAGAGACTTCATTCGTCAAGAGCTGATTTTTGATTAATTGCTGGGTTATCGTGCTTCCGCCCGATTTAACAGCAGAATTCGCAAGCTCCTGATACATGGCACGAAGAATCGCTTTTGGAACGACACCATGGTGCTGATAAAAATATTCGTCTTCTGTAGCGATGATGCCTTGAATAAGGAATTTTGAAATTTGATCAAGCTTTATTTCCTCTCGTTCCAGATCGGTTTGCAATTTTCCGAGATATACATTGTCTGCAAAATATAGGTTCGTGGTTTCGGTATAATTGTAAATATCTTTTTTCATGCTATCATAAGGGCGAATTGGTTCATCTTTTAAAAGCGAAGCAAAATAACCTGAACCGATTCCAGCAGCAAATGTGCTTCCTAAAAGGGCAATAATAAAAAATAGCAGAAAGAGGTTCCAGATCACATGATAGGTGATTCGGGCTTTTTT
The DNA here is from genome assembly GCA_030705745.1 of Bacillota bacterium. Taxonomy (GTDB): domain Bacteria; phylum Bacillota; class Bacilli; order Bacillales; family Cytobacillaceae; genus Neobacillus_A. The sequence goes on from JAUZPT010000220.1 coordinate 2,695, forward strand.
TATCGTTTTTCGATTGGCTATCTGATGTAGAATAGATGTGGATTTTTCCCTCATGATCGCACCTCCTTAAATCACCATAATTTTAGTATTCCGTTTCTTTAGAAAAAAAATCGTCCTTGAATGATTGACAGGTCCTTGGAATATATGATAAAAGTAGCTATAGTTTCTAATTTCATACGATGTGCTATGAAGGGAATCAGTAGTTCTTCTATCCCTGTTTAATAGAGAGCCGGCGGGTGGTGAAAGCCGGTACAAATAGAGGAATGAATTACATCTCCGAGCTTTCGCCATGAACGTTTTGTGCAAAGTGGCGAACGGATAAACCGTTAACTTTTCGAGTTGGAGGAAGAAATTCCTCAAGCCGGGTGGTACCGCGCATTCTTGCGTCCCTGCATTTTTTGCAGGGGCGTTTTTATTTTTTCTAAATATGGAGGGATTATGATGGAATTATTAGAGGATTTAAAATGGAGAGGGATCGTTTACCAACAGACAGATGAAGAAGGCATTAAAGAAACATTGGATAAAGAGAAAATTTCTTTATATTGTGGTGTCGATCCAACAGGTGACAGCATGCACATCGGCCATTTGCTGCCTTTCCTGACGTTACGGCGCTTCCAAAATCACGGACATCGCCCGATTGTTCTTGTTGGCGGGGCGACTGGCATGATTGGCGACCCGAGCGGAAAAAGTGAAGAGAGAAAGCTGCAAACGCTTGAAACGGTTCACCATAATGTACAATGCCTGCAAAAGCAGCTTGAAAGCATCTTTGAATTTGAAGGTGACAACGGGGCTATCATGGTGAATAACTATGATTGGGCAGGCTCGATGGATATTGTTACTTTTCTGAGGGATTATGGAAAACATGTCGGTGTCAATTACATGCTTGCAAAAGATACGATTGCTTCAAGACTCGAAACTGGAATATCGTTTACCGAGTTTACGTATACGATTCTTCAGGCGATGGATTTCAAGCATTTATATGAGCACAATCAATGCCGCCTGCAAATTGGCGGAAGCGATCAATGGGGAAATATCACTTCAGGATTGGAACTAATCCGCAAGATGCTTCCAGAAGGGCCGAAAGCATTTGGATTAACGATTCCTCTTGTAACAAAAGCGGACGGTACAAAATTCGGAAAAACGGAAAGCGGCTCTGTTTGGCTAGATGCTGAAAAAACGTCTCCGTACGAATTTTACCAATTCTGGATTAATACAGCTGATGCTGATGCAGTGAAATACTTGAAATTTTTCACGTTCCTTTCTCAAGAAGAAATTGAGCAATTGGAGAAGACAGTGGAGGAAGAGCCGCATTTGCGCAAGGCTCAAAAAACGCTGGCAGAAGAAATGACGCGCTTAATCCATGGTGAAGCAGCGCTGCATCAGGCGATTAAAATAACAGAAGCATTATTCAGCGGAGAAATAAAAAATCTTTCAGCTGTTGAAATTAAGCAAGGTTTTAAAGATGTGTCGTCCTTCGATGCGAACGGCGAAACGAATTTAGTCGAGCTCCTTGTCGCAGCCAAAATCTCGCCTTCGAAGCGCCAGGCACGTGAGGATGTTGCCAATGGTGCAGTGTCTATAAACGGGGAACGTGTTACGGATATCGAATATACAGTTACTGAAGCAGATCGTATCGAAGGGCAGTTTATGATTGTTCGCCGAGGCAAGAAGAAATATTTTATGATCAAATACTAAACGAAAATGGGGCTGTCTATAAAAAAAACCTGCCGTTTCCGGCAGGTTTTTTATCGTTATTAACGTGAGTAGAATTCAACGATAAGAGCTTCGTTGATTTCAGCAGGAAGTTCAGAACGCTCAGGTGAACGTGTGAAAGTTCCTTCAAGTTTGTCAGCATCGAAAGTTAAGAAATCAGGTACGAAGTTGTTCACTTCAACTGCTTCTTTCACAACATCGAGATTGCGTGACTTTTCACGAAGTGTGATTGTTTGTCCAGCTGCAACGCGGAATGACGGGATGTCAACGCGTGAGCCATTTACAAGGATATGACCATGGTTAACTAATTGGCGAGCTGCACGGCGTGTGCGAGCAAGACCTAAACGGTAAACAACATTGTCTAAACGTGATTCAAGAAGAATCATGAAGTTTTCACCGTGTTTACCAGACATTTTGCCTACTTTATCGAATAGGTTACGGAATTGGCGCTCAGTTACTCCGTACATATGACGAAGTTTTTGCTTTTCCTGTAACTGTAAACCGTATTCAGAAAGTTTTTTGCGTTGGTTTGGACCATGTTGTCCAGGAGCGTAAGGACGCTTTTCTAATTCTTTTCCTGTGCCGCTTAAAGAAATTCCAAGACGACGGGAAATTTTCCAGCTAGAGCCAGTATATCGAGCCATGAGAGACTCCTCCTCGTGTGTTTTTATTTTGGTAAAATAAAAACCGTTGTGAAACTTCAATAATGTACATTTTGTTTTCATGTACCTTCGCCCCAGCAGAATAGGGTTACACGATACACCATCAGCCTAAATATAACTGAGGAACAAAATGAGGCCACTAAAGTGTCCACGTAGTCTGCAATATTTTACACAAAGAGTATTATATAACTTTATAAGAATAAAAGTCAATAAGGTTTTTCAATATCAGGTCACATTTGCATGCAAAACACTTTTACAATTATTGAAAAACTTACAATTATTTATGGTATAATAATTAAATTAACAGAAAAGTTCTGCAATAGATGGTTGAATGAATATAATTCGCAAAGTGAAA
>JAUZPT010000221.1 GCA_030705745.1 Bacillota bacterium
CATCGCGCAAAAATATTAAAAGAAACGTCCCTGCAGCGCTGTTCCGAGCTTGGCAATCTGTATTTGATTATGGATCTTTCAGGCGTTCCAATCGTCGATACGATGGTGGCAAACGAAATCTTCCAAGTGATTAGTTCATTGACGCTAATCGGTGTAGAAACAATTTTAACCGGTTTGCGCCCCGAAGTTGCTCAATCGATGATTCAATTAGGAATCAGTTTTAACAACGTCGTTGTTAAAAACAATCTAAAAAGTGCAGTCACATACTTGTCCAAAAAAACAAAATAGACAGCAAAAAACAGCTATCCATCGGAGAGCTGTTTTTTTAATGGAAATAATGTACGTTCATTGTACACTGTTCTAATACTTTAAGAATCCCATTGAACATATAAAAAAAATCTTCTATCCTTACTTTAATTTTACATAATGGAGCTGTTATTGTGGAACGGTATAAAAGTTGCAGAAAGTCTTTAAAGAAAGATGAGATGAGCAGAGGTACAAAACGAATTTTTAAGAATAACTATCCTTGTGATTTATATCACTATATTGTTGTGAATTTTGTTATATAATCACAATGCATACAGTGAAAACATAAAAGGAGTGTTTCGTTTGTTAAATCAAAAAACCATCGAGATTATTAAATCAACTGTTCCTGTTTTGGAGAAATATGGGGAAGCCATTACAACTCAGTTTTATAAGTCAATGTTTAGCGCTCATCCTGAACTGTTAAATATCTTCAATCATGCAAACCAAAAGCAGGGACGCCAGCAAAAAGCGCTTGCGGGAACTGTTTACGCCGCGGCTCAATACATTGACAATCTTAGTGCGATCCTTCCCGTCGTGAAGCAAATTGCACATAAACACAGAAGCCTTGGAATTAAACCAGAACACTATCCGATTGTCGGAGAGCATTTGCTCAAAGCGATTAAAGAAGTACTTGGAGACGCTGCCACAGATGAAATTATCGATGCCTGGGCACAGGCTTATGGCGTCATTGCCGATGCCTTTATTGGCATTGAAGCGGAAATGTACGATGAAGCTGCCAACCAGCGCGGCGGCTGGGATGGCTTCCGCCACTTCACAATCGATCGCAAAGTGGTCGAAAGCGAGGTCATTACTTCGTTTTATCTTAAACCCGAGGATCAAAAAGAGATTGCCGATTTTAAGCCAGGGCAATACATCAGCGTAAAGGTCAATATTCCTGGTGATGCCAATACGCATATTCGCCAATACAGCCTGTCCGATTCACCTGGAAAAGATTATTACAGAATTAGTATCAAACGCGAAGCAGGCATGAGCACTCCTGACGGAATGGTTTCAAATTACCTTCATGGAAGCCTTCAGGAGGGCGATGTATTGGAAATCAGCGCCCCTGCTGGTGATTTTATTCTGGATACAGAAAAAGAAACTCCAGTGGTACTTTTGAGCGGCGGTGTCGGCTTAACTCCGATGGTCAGTATGTTAAAAACTATTGCTGAAATGCAGCCAAATCGAAAAGTAACATTTGTGCATGCAGCTGCAAACGGAAGGGTTCATGCATTAAAAGATGAAGTATCTTCAGTGATGAATGAAAATGTACAAGCATTTGTCTTTTACGATTCACCAACCGAGGAAGACCTTGCTCAGCAAGCATTTGACGTCGAAGGATATGTCACGCGTGAATGGCTGGAGCGCAATGTTGATACCGCACAATCTGATTTTTACTTCTGCGGTCCCGTTCCGTTCATGAAATCCATCAATCGTTCATTAAAAGAAATGGGCGTCGCCGACGAACATATTCATTTTGAATTTTTTGGACCTAAGGGAAACCTTGAAGAATAAGTCCGCTAACCAAAAAACCGATTTCCTTCAGTGGAAATCGGTTTTTTATTTTTTCGAAGGTATATAGGAAAAAAGAGGATTTTTCTAATGGTGCCAACCCCCAGAATGAAAAACATCCAGGAAAGGAATGCTTTTAAATGGCGCAATGGTTCAGTATTCTGATATCATATAAAAAATATTGCAGAAAAATGTAATAATTGAAGTAAGATCATTTTAAAAGAAAAGAAGGTGATCCAGTGGATAAAAAAATGGTTGAAAAAGTGCTGGCACTACTCACCAAAATTATTCTTGCTGCTGGGGCGATCGCTTTCATCATTGCAATAATAGATGTTGGCAATACTCTTAAATTGTTGTTCAGTGGTGTAAAAGCGGGAAAATCTTTGAAGGAGATCAATAAAAACATCGGTACAATTGCAGAAATTGTCGGGATAGCGACAGGAGTTCTTTGGCTATTTCGGACAGTTTGGGTGGAGATGAAAAAAAGGAAATGGCCATTTCATGATTGGATTCAACAGCTTTATTTATTGCTGAAAAAGAACCACATTTTTCTTGGATGTGTTACCTTAGCTGTTTCATTTGCCCACGGTTTGTATTTCTTTCTCCATCAAGGCAAACATATTTGGGTCGTATATAGCGGTATAGCGACGTTCCTTTCATTGGTCGTGCTGGCTTTACTCGGGTATAATCATCAGCAAAACAAAACAACTAAAAAAAATCGCGTGACGAAAAAGAGACATATGCTGATGGCCCTCGTTTTTGCGATTTTGTTTTTAATCCATCTAAATATTTAATCGGGGTATAAGCGGATCCATTTATTGGGTTCGCTTTTTCAAATGGAAAGAACCTTGATTCCGGTTGATAAACTCCCGAATTCGGTTGATAAACTCTTAAATTTCACAAATAGAGCAAGTGAAAACGATTGAAAGTTTGAATCGTAATCGAATTGTGATTAAATGGTACATAGAAAGCTGTGAGAAAGGGAGATTATGTTGAACAAAACACTACTTGGGACCTTGACGCTGATTGCCTCATTATTAACTTTGCTTTGGCTATCAGGCTTTGGCTGGGCTATGGCCGAATATTATTCAGGCAAACCAGGCAATCTTCCATCGGTGAACAAAACCGAAAACGTTAGAAAGCAACGGAATGAACTTACCGTTTTGGCCCTCGGCGATTCATTGACAAGAGGAACGGGAGATGCCACGGGAAAAGGATATGTTGGAGACCTTATAGACGAAATGAAAAGTAAGTCAAAAATGCGTGTAAATTTGTTGAATCTCGGTGTGAATGGACAAAGGTCAGATCAGCTTCAAAAGCAAATTCAACAAAGAGAAGTACTTAGGCAAATAGGGAAATCGGACATCATTTTGCTAACGATTGGCGGCAATGATTTGTTTCGTGGTGGACAAGGTCTATCAGATTATCAAAAAGTAAATATTGCTGTCATCGAAAAAACGTATTTACGTAATTTAACGTCAACATTACAACAAATACGTCAGCATAATAAAGACGCGCGTGTGTTTTTTGTAGGCTTGTATAATCCATTTATCGATTTAAATGAAGGAAAAGATATTTCAAAAGTGATCCGTCGCTGGAATTATGACAGTGCGGAGGTCAGCGCAACATTCCCTAAAGTCGTGTTTGTTCCTACATTTGATTTATTCGAATTAAAGGTGAACGACTATTTGTTTTCAGACAAATTTCATCCGAATTCAAAGGGATATCGCTTAATCGCAGAACGGGTAGCATCATTGATCACATGGTAAGGGGTCTGGAAAATGGAAAAAAGTACGTTATCGGTTCAAAATCTAAAAAAAATAATTGGCAAAAAGGAAATTATTAAAGGCTTGAATTTTGAACTTAAAGAAGGTGAAGTGTTCGGATTTCTCGGCCCTAACGGTGCGGGAAAAACAACCACGATCCGTATGCTAGTCGGCTTGATAAAGCCCACTTCGGGGAAAATTGAAATTTGCGGCTACAACATTGAATCCCATTTTTATGAGGCGATGAGAAATTTAGGCTGCATCGTTGAAAATCCGGAATTATACCCTTATTTATCAGGATATGATAATTTGCTTCATTTTGCACGCATGCTCGACGGTATCGGTAAGGAGCGAATTAAAGAAGTGACGGAGCTTGTTGGGTTAACGGAACGGATTCATGACAAAGTAAAGACGTATTCGCTCGGGATGAGACAGCGTCTGGGCATTGCACAGGCCCTGCTTGGGAAACCGAAGGTCCTAATTCTTGATGAACCGACGAACGGTCTTGACCCGGCGGGAATTCGCGAAATGCGCCAGTTCATTCGTTTTCTCGCGGAAAAGGAAGGCTTGAGCGTGCTTGTATCAAGCCATTTATTGAGCGAAATTCAGCTTTTGTGCGACCGAGTAGCCATAATTTCCAAAGGCAGCATTATCCGGACGGATACTGTTGAACAGCTGTTATCGAATCGGGAGCAAATGGTTTGGCGCGTTGAGCCGCTCGAAAAAGGAAAAGAAATTTTAGCTAACGTGACAATAATTGAAGTAGAAGGTGACGGATTGATCCGGACAGAATACGACAAGTACCGAGCTGCGGAATGGAATAAACAGCTCGTGGATGCAGGTGTTCATGTCCTTGAAATGAATCGTAAATTTCCTGTGCTGGAAGATTTGTTTCTCGAACTTACCGGGGGTGATACGATTGATTAAGCTTATTCAAAACGAAATGATGAAGCTTGTCGCGAAAAAAAGACTGCTTGTCATTGCTGCCATTATCGCCGTGCTCGTATGCTTGTTTACTTATGCACAGTATAAAATGGTCGAAACCCAACGGCAAAAGCTCGGGACAACCGATTGGCGCTCCCTTCTGCAACAACAAATCATCGATACTCAAAACCGGTTGAGCAGCAGCCGTATGACGGATGAATGGAAGAAGGAGCTTTCGATCAGCCTACAACAGCAGCAATACTACTTGGATCATGATATCAATCCATCCGAGCCAGGTGCACCTACGTTTATGCGAATGTTTTTGGAAAACTCGATCGATTTATTTTTGCCATTAATGGTTATGGTCATTGCTAGCGATATCGTTTCTTCGGAACACAGTTTGGGGTCAATCAAGCTTCTATTGACGCGTCCTGTCCGAAGATGGAAGGTGCTGATGAGCAAATATATCACACTTTGCTTTGCGATTTCCCTCATCATTGCCATCACAGGATTGCTCTCCTATTTGATTTCCGGGTTGGTATTCGGCTATCGCGGCTGGGGGGCGCCAGTTCTGACAGGCTTCGATATTACGTCCAGTGGCCTTAATACATCATCGGTCAAATCATTGGATCAATGGCAATACCTCCTGATGGACTTCGGCCTTGTGTGGTTTGTCGCTATCGTTGTCGGCACTCTGTCGTTCATGCTGTCGGTGCTTATTCGGAGCACAGCAGCAGGTATGGGTGTAATGCTCGCCGCACTAATTTCGGGAGCGATCCTAAGCAATATGGTTTCTTCGTGGAATTCGGCGAAATATCTTTTTATGGTAAATTTGCGTTTAACGGATTATATGAAAGGATTGACCCCACCCATTGATGGGATGAACTTGTCGTTTTCTATGACCGTCCTGCTCACA
>JAUZPT010000222.1 GCA_030705745.1 Bacillota bacterium
CCAATGGTTTCATCGTCGAACCGGGCTGTGCATGGAGCTGTGTCGCCCGATTAAAGCCCCGGAAGACGTGCTCACCTCGACCGCCAACAAGAGCGCGGACACCACCGGAAGCAGGATCCATTAAAACTGCACCGCTTTGTACCATTTTTTGCTGCATATTGCCTGGAAACATATAGTCTCGTTTGTATACATTTTCAAGACCTGATTGAATGTTTTGATCCATTTCAGTATAAATTCGATATCCTCTAGTGAAAATTTCCTCCTGAGTCAACCCATAGCGGGAGATCGCTTCATCAAGCACGGCATCAACATAGTAGGGATAATTTCGTTCTGCTCTTGTGCCCCCTCCATTATGAAGATGTATTACTTCATTTCTTGCTTCCTTGTATTGAGCATTGGTGATGTACCCAAGTTCCTTCATCTTACTTAAAACCACGTTCCGGCGCTTCATGGCAGGGGCGTAATGGTTATACGGATCAAGTGCGGTCGGAGCCTGGACAAGGCCTGCGAGCAGCGCAGCTTCACTAATTGAAACATCACTAATATTTTTATCAAAATATTTCCTGGATGCCTGGCCGATTCCCCATGCGCCGCTACCAAAATATACTTGATTCAAATACATTTGCAAAATTTCGTCCTTCTTATAAACCTTTTCGATTTTTACAGCAAGAAATAATTCTTCCACTTTCCTTTTAAAGGTTTGTTGAGGAGTGAGCAGGGCATTTTTGGTCAGCTGCTGCGTAAGAGTGCTGCCACCACCCGTAATTCTCCCGGCAAACAGGTTACCGAATATCGCTCGACCGATGCCTTTAATGTCAAAGCCATGATGTTCATAAAACCGTTCGTCTTCAATTGAAATAACTGCCTCGGGTACATATTTTGGCAAATGGTTAATCGAAACTCCTTTCAATCGATTTGGCTGGAGTTCGCTTGCAGTTGCCCCATTTTTGTCATAGATAACTGTTGATTGGCTTAGTCCTTTTTTTAACGATTCGATATTCGTACTGCTTGCCAGCAAGGCGAAATACAGGATCGTGATTAAAATGATTAACAATATCAGTAACAAAAATATTTGTGTTAGGTGCTTTTTCTTCCAGAAACGTATAATTACATCCTTTAATGCTTTTAATTTATTCATTGAATTCTCCTTGTTTTTGGAAAATAAAAAAACGGAATATACTTTAGCTCCATAATTGGAATAAAGTATTTCTTTGTAGTATTATAAGGATTTTTTTATAAAAAAGACAATGCTGGAGACGGAAGTTAGAATCCGTTGCTTTTTTCGAGGAAGTCGATTTGAAAAAAATACAAAAATGCGGACAATCGCGGACAACCATTTGAAAAAGAAGCATATGTTAGTAAAAAAGAATTCAGCTTCGGAAGGGTGAAAAAAGATGATTAACTGGAAGGTTCGTTTTCGAAATAAAGGTTTTGTCATCGCATTTATTTCGCAATTAATGATTGTGTTGCAAATCGTTTTAACGGGCTTGAATACGTTGGGATACACCCACTTCCAGATAACAAGTGCCGTAAAGGATTATGTGCTAACCCTTGCAAATGCAATCTTCATACTGTTATCGATGATGGGAATCGTGCAGGATCCAACGACAAAAGGTTACAGTGATAGTGAACGTGCCATGAAATACGAGGAACCGCAATAAGCAGCAGGCCAATTGGTCTGTTTTTTTTGTAAGGCGATGAGATTTGAATTAGTGTCAATTCGATGTAGTATATACGTGTTCTAAGTAAAATTAAAAACCAGGCATCTCCTGCCTGGTTTCCCTTAACTTAATAAGATTAAACTAAAACTTTATTGTTCAAAACAAATTGCTCGACGACCTTGGCGACTCCGTCGTTCATATTCGAGTCGGTGATGAAGTTTGCTTTAGCTTTGATGTCAGCAGGAGCATTTCCCATAGCCACACCAAGTCCGGCAAATTCGATCATCGCTAAATCATTGTAGCTGTCGCCGATGGCAATGACTTCATCGGTTTTGATGCCAAGCTTTTGAATCAATAAATTTAGGCTGGTTGCTTTTGTTACACCGGCATTTGTAAATTCGAGAAAAAAAGGTTTAGAGCGCATTACGCTAAGCTCACCTGCCAATTCTTTCTGAAGTTTCCGTTCTACGATTGCCAATTTCTCTGATGCGGCAAGCATGAGGCATTTAACGACGGGTTCCTGAACCGCATCGATGAAATTGTCAACAAGCTTAATTTCCATACCGGTAAGATCGCTTTCGATATTTGTAAAGGGATTCGCAGTAGATGTAATGATTTCATTCCCGATGTACGTATGAATTAAAACTTTTTCGCGATTGCTTATCTCAAACAATGAATGGACGGTATCAGGGGACAGCGTGCTGCTGAAAATCTCGTTCCCAGAGTGGCAGTCGATGATTTTAGCGCCGTTAAATGACAAGATATAGCTTCCATATTCATTTAAAAGAAGTTCTTTCGCAAGATCGTTCATGCCAAATGTCGGCCGTCCTGATGCCAGGACAACCTTTACGCCCATATCCTGGGCGGAAAATAAAGCTTCCTTTGTCTTTGCAGAAATGGTTTGATCATCGCGAAGCAGCGTATCATCCAAATCTAGTACAATCATTTTATAGTTCATTTCATTATTCCTTTCAAAAAAGAATCCACAATTTCAAATCCTACTACATTTTCTTGGAAAATCATATAGGAAAAGTTTTCGAATTCACTTGAAAAAATTCAAAAGGGAAGAAGTAATTGAGATGAATGGGCAAGTTTAATGAAAAGGTAAATTAAAATAAGGGCAGGGGACGGTGGATGAGTTTAATGGAATGTGGCATACGATTATCAAGCTGGGCTTGTTTTAAATAATTAAACATGGCTTTGCCTGCGACGGAATTGGCTGAATGGACGGTAATTCGGTCGGCAAACAATTGGTGCTCAACCATTAAGTGCACCAGCATCAAGCCATTTCTAGTTTTGCTGACGAGGTCATGGTCAAGGGAGAGATGGTCGATCTGGAAATCTACCAATAGTTTAAAGCAGGCATCTATGTCTTTTACCCATACATATCCATCTGGGCCTAAGCGGAAATCATCTAAAAATACACTTATTTTCATTCAATCTCCTCTTTTGCTTTATTGACATATTTATAGTGTAACATATATAAATTTACTATATTTGGAATTAACAAATTTGCCCCAGAGCAAAGAGCAAGCATATCAAGGGAACACAGATTAAAACTAGGTAAATAGTCATTTTTTAAAAGCAGTTAGGATTTGGGTAAATGCGAAGGTACTATCATAATGTAAACGCTTCAAAAACATTAATAAAATGTTCACAGAGCAACCACAAATTTTGATGTAAAATAACAATGTAAGGTAGATTGTGAAACTAATCACAAAAAGAAAAAATAAAATTTAAGTTGTGGAATTAGAAGGAAGAGGCGAATTGTCATGAGTGGTCTATCTTTGAGTGCATTAATCATCCGTTTTTTATTGGGAGGAGCAGCAGTTCTCGTCTCAACGATCATTGCTAGAAAAATGGGAGATCGTGCAGGAGGCATTTTCGCAGCTTTCCCGGCCGTCTATTTAGCCGCACTGTTAACAGGGCGATTTGATTTTAGCGGCCATGATTTAGTAACGCATTCCATTTTATTATCAAAAGGAGCCATTTTCGGAATGGCAATTAATATTTTTGTAGCGATACTTGCAGGGTATTTATTGCCTCGGCAAGGGTGGAAAAAGGGATTACTCGAAGCGATGGTATGCTGGTTCGTCATTTCCATGGTTGTCGTAATGGTTACAGCAAATTAAGTGAGAAGGGGTGAACATCATGAAAAAAAATGATTTATTAATCCGATTTTTATTAGGTGGTACAGCCGTAATGATCAGTTATCTTGTCACAGTCATCTCCCCATGGAAACTTTTAGGCGGAATATTCGCAGCGTTTCCAGCTGTTATGCTCACAGCGGTGTTTATGGTTGGATTATCCTCAGGCTCAAAAAAAGCAGCAAATATTGCGAACGGTTCTGTTTACGGAATGATGGGAGGAATTGTTTGTGTTACAACTGTATTATTTGTACTTAACTCTACAGGAAACTGGGGCTTGAGCATCGTATGCGGCCTTGTTTTATGGTTGGGAAGCTCCTTTGCGATCTCCCTCTTACGTGATCGTGCGAAGAACCGTACGCTGAGCAGGGCATGAAGAGGAGATACCTATCGTTAAAAATCGAGAAAGTCAGCCAGATGCAATTTTCCTAAACAAACGTTCCAATAAAGCTTATAAGATTAATAGTTTGTCAGGTACAAAAAAAATTCTCCTTACAAGAAGGAGAATTTTTTTTATGAAAGAATAGAACTGGCTATAACTTTATTGCGGCCGTGTTCCTTTGCCATGTACAAAGCCTCGTCTGCCCTTTTTAATAAATCTTTGGCTAAATCCTTTTCATGAAGTTCAGAAGCACCGAAACTGCACGTAAGCGTCCCAACGCTAATAAAATCATGTGATTCGATTAATACCCGCAAAGATTCAGCCTCGGTTTTTATATCAAAAAGATTTTTATCTTTTCCGATCCAGAGAAATTCCTCGCCACCCCAGCGGCCAAAATAATCCGTTTGGGGGAGGAAATTTTGTACGAGTTGAGCCAATTCTTTTAAAATTGAATCTCCCACATCGTGTCCGAATGTATCGTTGACCTTTTTAAAATAATCGACATCAAAAAGGACAACGGATAGGGAAGTAGAATTGTGTCGTGCAAGCTCGATTTCCATATGCAGCTGCAAATCCATTTTTCTGCGATTTGGCAACTCCGTTAAGTAATCGGTATGTGCACGATGATGAGCGACTTCCGCTTGAAGATAAATTTCAATGACACGTTGAAAATAATAAAGAGCAATAATATAGCCGAAAGTTGACAAGAAAAATTGGATGAGGGTATCCAACGTATCACCGTTCACAAACCCGCTGAAGAAAATATGATAGATTCCGGGTATCAAAATCAATAAATAGATAAAAAGTGAGATGGCAAGCGCCATTTTTCCTCGAAAGGTAAAGAAAAGGAGAATGAATAAAAGCGAAACCCAATAAGACACCGTGCCAATATCGCTGTACCCATTTCTGCCAAGATCGAAAATAAGATTGCTATACATTCGCAGAAGAAAAATAAACATACCTATAAAGGTAATGGCTGATTCGATGTATCGGAAATTGGAATTTTTGTGGAGCATGCATAAATAAATAACCGTAAGGCCGATGCACAAAGTCCCAAACGTGATGAGATTAACGAGCCCCAAAGCCCGATTGTGGACTACAATTGCAAAAATAAGTGTGAATCCAATGATGAACACAGGCAACAATATGGTAAAGATCCTTTTTTTTAACTCTGTAAATCGCTGATTATTATAAAAAATTTTATCCATCATGAAGTAATTTCATCCTACTTTA
>JAUZPT010000223.1 GCA_030705745.1 Bacillota bacterium
AAGCGCCGGGGGACTGACCCCTTTTTTTACTAGCATCTAGGATAAAATACTCATTATTCTACGAGTTGATAATTACCTTGTAACGATATTGTAATATAATGCTATAATATTTGTATAATATAGGGCATTCATAATTTTTTTCTCTCCTTAAAAAATCCGAGGCAGGAATGAGGAGATCTTTTTTTGTGCAACAATGTCGAATTTTGTCTTTTTTCTTTTCAACAGGAGGATCTATCAGCGTGAAAATCAAAAGAAAAATACCATTATTGTTTACATTGCTCGTTTTTGGAATATTACTTTCCAATAATACAATTCATTATTTACGCTCAAAAGAACAATTATTGAACCAAAACGAACGAGAAATCGCGCTGATTGCTCAAGAATTAAGCTATCAGGTATTACAAGCAAAGGATGGAAGCTTGTTTGTTGAGGATATTATTGGCAAGGAGCTGAGAATGGCTTCAATTGCCATTCAAAAGTCTTTGCCTTCCAAACATGAGCAAGTGAAAAATGATCAATTAACAGCGCTGGCGAAGGAATTGATGATTTCGCATATCACCCTTTTGGCCAAATCAAAAAATGATATTATCGGAGTAAAATCGTCCGATCCCAATGAAATCAATATGTCTACGAAAGATTGGGGATATTGGTATGACGCTTACCAGCAGCTATTCCGAAATAAAAATGCCGTCGTAGAAAAGGGGCAATCGCTTCCCCATTACTGGTCGGGACCAATTGAAATCGCTTCGAGCAATCCGGACCATACTGATAAATGGGGATATTATTATGACGGAACAACCAACTATATAATTGATCCGTATCTTAGAGATAAAGCTGTACTTGAATACGGAAATCGATTCGGGCCGAAGAAAATCATCGATCGTTTTACGAGCAGTTTAAAGGGAGTTCTAGAATTAACTGTATTTAATCCTGCGAAATTCGGAGAAAAACGGGATTTGGACTATTCCAATGGTAATCAATTCGTAAAAATTTCCTCCCGCCCTATCTGGTATGGAAATTATCATTTTAAAAATACTTTAAAAGATAAAAAATATATTGACTTAGCTTTTAAAACTAATAAGACATTAAATTACATTGAAAAATTGAATGGGAAAACCGTACAAAAAACATTCGTTCCAGTAGGAATTCACTCCGATCAACCATTCGTACTTGGATTCACGTATGATTACGGAATTATCCAACAACAACTGCAACAGGAAATGATAAGCCATCTTATCCTCTCTGGAATTTTCATGCTGATTGTTTTGCTGATAAGCGCGATCTTCTCAAGGACGATCACCAAACCAATCGATTTCATTGCCGAACAAGTGAATGAAATTGCGAAAGGTAATTTTGGGAAAACGATTGATACGAAAAAAAAGGATGAACTCGGATTTTTAGCTGAAAATGTAAATGCGATGTCACTTTCGTTAAAATCCTATGTGGACCATTTTAAAGATAGTCAAAAAATAATTGAATTTCAGGCATTACATGATCCATTAACCGCCCTTCCGAATCGAAGATATGCAATGGAACGCTTAATCGGAATGCTTGAAAAAGCAAAGCTAAACAATCAAAATGTTGCGATTTTGTTTATTGATATTGATCGATTTAAGAATGTAAACGATTCACTCGGACACAACAAGGGTGACGAGTTGATTCAACAAATAGCGAACCGCTTGAAAGAATGCTTTCCGCAGGATAATTGCGTCATATCTAGGCAGGGTGGAGACGAATTTCTGATCATGCTCGAAAATGTGCAAAGAGATAATTTGAAAAATATCAGCAATAAAGTAGTAGAACTTCTTAAAAAACCCTACTTTATTGATGAAACAGATATCTTTGTTGGCGCAAGCTGCGGGATTAGTTTATTCCCTGAACATAGCGAAAATATGGACACACTGATCATGTACGCGGACATGGCGATGTACGAAGCAAAAAATCAAGGTGGAAACTGTGCTGTTTTTTATAGCCATTGGTTAAATGAAAGAAATCATAATCGAATTCGAATTGAGTCGCGCCTTCGAAAGGCGATTGATGAGCAGCAAATCGATGTAGTTTATCAGCCGATGATTAATGCCAATAACGGAAATATTATTGGGGCCGAAGCTCTTGTGCGCTGGAATGACACAGAGTTGGGATTTGTTTCTCCGTCAACTTTTATTCCGGTCGCTGAGGATTCAGGGCTAATCCAGCAGCTTTGGGAACAAGTGATGACACGTGCCTGCAGCGATGCAAAGAGGTGGAATGAAAAATATAGTGAAGAGCTTAAGATGGCTGTGAATTTCTCAGCCAAGCAATTTCAGGAAACACCTACAATGGTTAAGAAAGTAAGAGAAATCCTTGAAGAATGCCGTTTTCCTACAGCGCAATTTGAAATAGAAATTACCGAAAGTGTTCTTTTATATAATACAAATGAAACAATAGCTGCATTAAGTGAGCTTCAACAGGACGGTGTTACAATTTCCATAGACGATTTTGGAACAGGCTATTCTTCATTGAGCTATTTAAAAAAATTCCCAATCGACAAATTGAAAATTGATCGATCCTTCATTCAGGATATTGATGAAAACTATAACCATACGGAAATTACTGATGCCATTATTAATTTGGCTAGAAGCCTTCATTTGCAAGTGATTGCAGAAGGAGTGGAAAAGGACTTTCAGCTTCGTTATTTGCTCGAAAACGATTGTGAGGAAATGCAAGGCTATTATTTTAGTAAGCCCGTCGAGTCTGCAATTTTCGAAACATTATTAGCTGAACAAGGAGTTTATACAGCCCATTACAAAAATAGATAATAATAAGAGAGGAAGAGGAGCCATTAGGTTTCTCTTTTCTTTTTTATGTGAAAACCCTAGTTGAAAATTAAATTAATTGTAGAGGGGGAAGCCTTGTAACAGTAGGGATATTAAGAATTTAATCAAACGTTTGATTAAGAAAAGTCTGCAAAAATTTTCAAGAAGATTTCTCGGCGAAGGAGGTAGAAAAAATTAGTTTTCCTGTTATTTCTCAATAAATTTGATTGTCAATCATGTTATCAATTAAACTGTTAAAGATAATCAGCTTATTTTTGGGGAGATTACAATGGACATTCAGGAGCATTCAATCGATGGCGTAATGGAAGTGTGCTTATTGGCGGGGAAAATTATGCTTCAAAGTGGTGCTGAAACGTATCGGGTTGAAGATACGATGATGCGAATTGCTTCCTTTTTCGGAATTCGTCAATCGCATAGTTATGTTACTCCTACGGGAATCATTTTTTCCGCTGAAGGCAATGAGCCAACGAAAACAAAGCTTATTCGAATATCGGAACGATCAACCGATTTAAAAAAAGTGACGATGGTGAATAGCATTTCGCGCAAAATTAGCAATGGGGAACTGGGCCTTGAAGATGCCTTGCTTCAATTAAAAGAAATCGATTTATTGAACGTGACCTTCCCTTTTTCGGTTCAAGTAGCTGCAGCTGCTCTTTCCAGCGGCTGTTTCTTAATTATGTTTAACGGCACGTGGCATGATTTTTTTCCCTCTATCGTTTCAGGAGGAATTGGATTTCTTGGCTTCGTTTATTTCCACCGGCTTGTGCCGATTAAGTTTTTTTCAGAGTTCCTGGCTTCATTTATTATCGGGATACTGACCCTTTTGTTTGTTAAAACGGGATGGGGCCACGAGTTGGATAAAATTATTATTGGTTCGGTCATGCCACTGGTCCCAGGACTGTTAATTACCAATGCGGTTCGTGATTTGATGGCCGGCCATCTTGTTTCTGGACTATCGAAAGGTGCGGAGGCTTTTCTGACCGCTTTTGCGATCGGTTCGGGAATTGCGGTCGTGTTATCCTTTTTATAAAGGAAGGTGAATGGAAATGGCGATTATGGCTCAATTATTAACAAGTTTTTTTGCAACCGGAGCTTTTGGAATCATTTTTAATGCGCCAAAGCAATCATTGATTAAGTGTGGATTGGTAGGAATGGTTGGCTGGCTTATTTATGTTCTTATGGTGGATAACGGAATCGATGCCGTTCCGGCTACATTGACGGCAGCATTTATTATCGCGGTGATCAGCCATATTTTAGCCAAGGTTTATAAAACTCCGGTCATTATTTTCAGTGTTGCAGGAATTATTCCGCTCGTACCGGGAGGACTTGCGTACGATGCCATGCGTAATTTTGTTCAGAACGATTACTACTCCGCTCTCGCACTAGCGGCGAAAGCTTTCATGCTTTCAGGTTCAATTGCCTTCGGTCTTGTTTTTTCGGAAGTTATCAACCAGGTATGGAGAAAAGTAATGTTGCAATCTAAAAACAAAAAAATGCTTAATTAAGCTTAAAAGAATGTAAAGCCTACTTTTATCAACGGATATCAAGTTATGTAAGCTGTTTGGATTTTAAAAGGGATTAAAGTAGACTATAGTAAGAGAGTGCGTTTTTAAGAAAGTAAATTGGTGGTGGAAAGTTACTATGATTGCAAAAACAGAAGAGGATTTTAATGGTCTTAAAGAGATTGGCAAAATTGTTGCCGAGATAAGGGACGTATTGGTACAAAAAACGAAACCCGGCGTTACAACGAAGGAACTGGATGATATCGCGGGTGAAATGTTTGAAAAAGCAGGTGCAATTTCTGCTCCAAAGGGTGAGTATGATTTCCCCGGGTATACGTGTATAAGCGTCAATGAAGAGGTGGCACACGGAATTCCCGGAAAAAGGGTGATTGCCGAGGGAGATATCGTCAATATAGATGTATCAGGCTCAAAGAATGGTTATTTTGCGGATACGGGAATTTCCTTTGTCGTAGGCGAAGGGGCTCCAATCCTATCGAAAATCTGTAAAGTGGCGAAAGAAGCATTTGAAGAGGGACTTAAGAAAGCTAAACCAGGATCTAAGAAAAGTGGAATCGGTAAAGCTGTCATCCAAACCGCGAGAAAGAATGGGCTAACAGCTATCTATAACCTCACAGGCCATGGAATCGGTCGTTCGATCCATGAGAAACCAGATCACATCTATAATTATTTTGAAAAGTGGGACGATGAATTGCTAAAAGAGGGAATGGTCATAGCGTTCGAACCATTTATCTCCACCCAGGAAGAGGAAGTTTTCCAAAAAGACGATGGATGGACGTATGTAACCAAAAAAAGCTTCGTCGCTCAGCTTGAACATACACTGATTCTTACCAAAAATGGCCCCATTATCATCACCCTTTAATATAAAAGAAAAAGAGCCGAAAAAGGCTCTTTTCTTTTATTTATATGATTTCGTGGACCTAGTTCTTTTTTCAATAGAGGCACTCCAAGCTGTAAGTAAAACAGCTCCAAACACCATGACACCGCCAATCCAAGGTGTGTTAATTAATCCGATTGAGTCAACGATAAGACCTCCAACAAATGCACCA
>JAUZPT010000224.1 GCA_030705745.1 Bacillota bacterium
CAGGTCTAATTCCTGTTAAACAAGTCTCTATACCTACCAGTTTTAAGGAAGAAATGACCTTAAATAACTGATCAGCTACCATTGTATCTATAATTGGTACACCTGATAAATCAATAATCATATATGTTAAGTTATAACTCGTTCCTTGTTCTAATGCCCTATCCATTAATTGCTGAGCTCTTTTGGTATCCAGGTCCCCTACAATCGGGAGAACACCAATGTCTTTTGTTACTCGGACTAGCGGAATGGAAAGCTCATACATTGCATATTCAGCTGATAAGATATTTGCTGAGTAGGTTTTTGAATATGAAAGACTTAGCCAATGTACTGCTTGATCCACTACCGAATCGAACCTTGATAAAGTCTCATAAAATACATCGATAGTGAATCCATGTTTTTTAGCTTCCTCTTTAATGATATTTCCAATAGAATCACGATAAAAACGCACTTCTTCTATGGCGATATCCAGAGGTAATTGTAAATTAACCATCAAATTTACTACATGATCTCCCCATTCTTTTAAACGAGTAAACGTTTCGTCCTTACTTCTAGAAATGGAATAAGCATATATATCGATTAGATTTTTTCTCCAGGAAGTCAATGAATCACTAATTTTATTCGAATAGACAACCTCATCGGCAGCCTCCCTTTGTAACGCAAGCTCTTCTTTTCTTAAAATGATCGTTCGAGTAATTTCTTCCTGGTAAATATTTAAATCAACAGTTTCCATTTTCTACCTCCTAAAAGTTTTTTCCACCTTCTAAAAGATTGAAAAAAAAACTGAATAAACCATATTTAATAAGGAGTTACACTACCATTACGAGAAAATCAACTCAACTAAAAGAAGATGGAAATGATACTAAATTTTCGCGATTATCTGATCTGGTAAAGTTCCTATTAAATACGGTAAGTAGATTTATACCCTTATTTTAGGATATATAAACCTTTTTATAATGTCTTACTGAATTAATGGGCTTTGGTATAATAAAACTATACGCTAATTTCTTTCAAAATGGATGTATTTAACATTGTGTTCCTTTAATAGGCCTTTGCCCAATAAACCATATTATTTGCCGCTTTATCACAGCACACACATGTTTCAGATATCCGTTCTTGTTCAAATGGAATGCAACGCGACGTTGCGCCTGTTCTCTCCTTAATTTGATCTTCGCATGCTTTGTCTCCACACCACATCGCCTTAATAAAGCCTGGCTTCTTTTCTAATTGCTTCTCGAGGTTTTCAAGATTTAAGGCAATAGAAGTATTATCGTCACGGTAAGTTTTCGCCGTTTTATAAAGATTGTATTGAATGTCATCAAGCAGCTCCGGCAATTTCGCCTCAAGTTCATTCAGCGGCACGATTATTTTTTCACCCGTATCCCTGCGTGCCAATACAACCTGCCCATTTTCGATATCCTTAGGGCCGACTTCCAACCGGACAGGTATTCCCTTCATTTCATATTCATTGAATTTCCAGCCTGGTTTTTTATCACTCGCATCGATGTCAATGCGTGCGATTCGTGAAAGCTGCATTTTCAATCCATACGCAAAATCGAGAACCCCCTCTTTGTGCTGTGCGATCGGCACAATAATGACCTGGGTAGGCGCCGCCTTTGGAGGGATTACCAAGCCTCGGTCGTCACCATGGACCATAATCATCGCTCCGATTACCCTTGTCGTAAAGCCCCATGAAGTTTGCTGAACATATTGAAGCTTCCCTTCCTGGTCTGTGAACTGAATACCAAACGCTTTCGCAAAGCCATCGCCCAAATGATGTGACGTTCCTGTCTGAAGCGCCTTTCCATCATGCATCAAGCTCTCGATCGTGTACGTCTGCTTTGCACCGGCAAACTTTTCCTTATCCGTCTTCTGTCCCTTAACGACCGGAATCGCGAGGATGTTTTCACACAAATCCGCGTACACATTCAGCATTTTAATCGTTTCTTCCTGTGCTTCCTCGTCTGTTGCATGGCAAGTATGTCCTTCCTGCCAGAGAAATTCGAGCGTCCTTAAAAACGGGCGTGTCGTTTTTTCCCATCGAACGACGTTTGCCCACTGATTATACAGCTTTGGCAAATCCCTGTATGAATGGATGATGTTTTTATAATGTTCGCAAAACAAAACTTCCGATGTTGGCCGCACACACCAGCGCTCGGCCAATTCCTCCGTGCCTCCATGTGTTACCCACGCTACTTCCGGAGCAAAGCCCTCAATATGGTCCTTTTCCTTTTGCAGCAGGCTTTCAGGGATAAAAAGAGGCATATAGACATTTTCATGTCCCGTCTCTTTAATGCGCGCATCAAGTTCATTTTTAATGTTTTCCCATAGTGAATAGCCATACGGCCGGATAATCATCGAACCTCGAACACTCGAATAATCGATCAAATCTGCCTTTGTCACGACATCGGTGTACCACTGCGCAAAATCCTCTTCCATCCCGGTAATGCTTTTGACGAATTCTTTTCCCATCTTTCACACCCCAATTCTCAAAATAAAAAAAGCCCTGCTTTACAATAGGGACCAAGTTTGGCGGTACCACCCTAATTTGCAAAGCAAAGCTTAACACTCTCAATTTGATAACGGTTTTTCATCCGCACAGATCTTCACAGACGTCCGATCCGGAACTCGAAGGCAGGTTCAAATGGCCGTCTTTAGGAATCTTTCAGCACTCAATTCCCTCTCTGGTTAAAGACTCTTTCCACTTTACTAATCCTCGTCAAAGTTTCAGTATGGTTATTTTTGAAAATTATAAATAATGAACCGTCGTTTGTCAACTTTATTTAAAACCTCTGTTAAAGATTTTTGTTGTTACATACGTAAAACCTATTTTCATTTTTAACATTCCACATTATTTACTCATTCTGTCCTTCATCCATTGATTATGCTGCTGCAATTGCGCAAGCAGTTCGTTCAGCCACTTTGCCGCCATCTGTGAATCATTATTCTTTACTGCATTCTTTAACTCGCGTTGTGCTATCCTGTACTTTTGCTTTTGCGCGTGGAAATTCTGCTTTTTCTCCTGCATTTTTTGCATAAATTCTTCTTTAGTAATTTTTCCTTCTTTTAGCTGTTTGCGCAATTCGCTTACTTCTGCTTTTTTCGCTTTCCAAAATTGCTCGCGTTTCTCCTTGAACTCAGGACTACTCATTTGTTTAAAAAGTGTCTTTCTCTCCTTCAATGCCTGATTCCATTGAGCTCTTTGATTTGGAGTATATTTATCCACCAAACTAAGCAATTTCTTTTCTTTTGCTTGCATCATTTCATGACAATGGTGGTGCTTACCGTTTTGGTGATGACGATGCTCCATGTTCTGATGCTTGTTTTGTTCATTCCCTCCGACTTCGGCAAAAGCAAGCGTTGGTATGGCCAACGATAAAATTAAAACACCTGGCAATAATTTTCTTAACATACTCCATTCACTCCTTTAAAATTTTACTCATATTTTGTCCATCTTAAATGAACAATGTATGAACGAGAATAAACTGAACTATGAAATTCACAATTCTTCACTCACCTTTTATATTTCCCAAAAGTAAAAAAATCTTCCATTATTTTAGGAAGATTTTTCAAAAAAATATAAAAATCGTTTTTATATCCATTCAAGCATTTCTAGACGGTTTCCAAACGGGTCATTCATGTAAAAGCGCTTCGCTCCAGGCAGCTTGTCGTCTTCGATAAACTCCACGTCCTTTTCGTTCAGATGCGCCATTAACGCATCAATATTTTCTATAACCAAACCTGGATGTGCTTTTTTTGCCGGATAAAAAGGATCTTCAATACCAATATGTAGTTGTACGGCTCCTGCAGAAAACCAGACCCCACCTCTTTTGCGTAATTCCTCCGGCTTCTCTACCTCTTCAAAGCCCAACAATCCTTGATAAAAAGCCCGCGCTATCTCTTCGCTGTGCTGTGGTGCAGCCAATTGAATATGATCGATCGATTTGATAAAAAATGACATCATTTCCACTCCCCTAAATTGAACTATCTACATTTTATCGTGAATTCCAAGATAAGGTAATATTAAAATTATTATAATAAACAATAAGTATTTGTTATAAATCATCAGCATTCTTTCGTTTCGCGTTGAACAAGGCTTCTCAATTTCGCCGAAAGGTTCCCAATGAAAAAAGACACGCACTAAACATGTCTTTTTTACATCAATATTAAAAGTTTTTCGCTGCCTGTTTTGCACGCTCGATGGCTTCCTGTTTAATTTGCTCAGCCCGGTCGGGAAATTGATTGTGCCCTTCCACAAACAAGCCTTCAAATGAAGGGATTCCGAAAAATTGCATGATGATGCTTAAATAACGATGGCCCATTTCCATTCCAGCTGCAGGCCCTTCCGAATATACGCCACCACGCGCCTGAATGTGGATCCCTTTTTTGTCTGTCAACAAACCGACTGGACCCTGCGCGGTGTAATTAAACGTTTTTCCCGCTGTACAAATCGAATCGATATACGCCTTCATGACGGGAGGAAATGAAAAATTCCATAGTGGTGTCACAAATACATACTTGTCTGCCGCAACGAACTGATCGGTTAATTCACCGAGCCGGCTGACCTTACTTTTTTCCTCGCTTGATAATGAATCAAAAGACGAACCCGAACGCAATTTCCCCCATCCACTGAATACATCCGCGTCAATATGGGGAACATTCGCTTGATAAAGATCGAGCGTGACGACTTCATCATTTGGATGGCTTTGACGGTATTCGTCAATAAAAGCCTTTCCGACAGCCATACTGTACGACTGCGTGTGGTCATGTGGATGTGCTGTGATATAAAGTACTGTTGCCATTGTACGACCTGCCTTTCCATTATGGGTAATCTCTCCCTTCATTATCTTTTCAAAAAATGCAATTGTTATTCTGATAAATTTTTTAAAAAGAGAATTTGTTATCTATTGAAAAAAACCCCTCGCATCAGGCAAGAGGCATAACCAACTTAATAAACATCCCTTTTTGTAAAGACGAAAAATGCAACAATCAGTGCGGCTGCCCACCACGTGAGCAGGACGGTCATAGAAAACGACAAGTTCATCCCATCAATAGGTGGGGCCAATCCTTTCATATAATCCGTTAAACGCAAATTAACCATAAAAAGATATTTCGCCGAATTCCACGAAGATACCATATTGCTTAGGATCGCTCCCGAAATTAATGCGGCGAGCATTACACCCATCCCGGCCGCTGTGCTCCGAATTAACACCGACAGCATGAACGACAGAGTGCCGACAACGATAGCGACAAACCACACAAGGCCGAAGTCCATCAGGAGGTATTGCCATTGATCCAATGATTTGACCGATGATGTATTAAGGCCAC
>JAUZPT010000225.1 GCA_030705745.1 Bacillota bacterium
ATTTATATAAAGCGAGTGAGATCATTGCACTTACTTTATTAAATTGGTGTGAAGTGGATATTTGAATTGCTTAACAGCTGGGAGGTTTTTGTTTTGAAGCAATTGTTATGGATTGGCGGGCAATACCGGGAAACATCATCATTTATTGAATTAAAAAGCCCATTCCATCACGGGAAATTGGCAGACGTTGCATCGGCAAGCGAAGAAGACGTACTTGATGCGATTTCAGTTGGCCATGAAGCGGCTAAAACGATGGCTGAACTCACAGCCCACCAAAGAGCAGAAATTTTGGAAAACGTGGTTTCATTGTTGAAAATAGAAAAAGAAGATTGTGCAAGGATCATTGCACAGGAAGCCGCGAAACCAATTAAAGCTGCCCGAGCAGAGGTGGAACGAACGATTATGACGTATGCCTTCGCTGCACAGGAAGCGCGGCGTATTCACGGAGAAACGGTACCGATGGATGCAGCTCCTGGTGGAGAAGGCCGTCTTGCTTTTACAGTAAAAGAGCCAATCGGACTCATAGCTGCAATCACTCCTTTTAACTTCCCAATGAATTTGGTTGCGCACAAAGTGGGACCAGCAATTGCTGCGGGCAATACAGTTGTTCTAAAGCCAGCTAGCCAGACGCCGCTATCAGCGTATAAGATAGCAGAGCTTTTCGATCGTTCCGGTTTGCCGAAGGGTGCGCTGAATGTCGTAACAGGAAGCGGCCGGGCGATTGGGGATTTTTTGGTAAAAGATGATCGTGTTAAGATGGTCACCTTCACAGGCAGTCCAGAAGTGGGGAAACATATACGAGAAAACTCTGGATTGAAAAAGGTTACTCTTGAACTCGGATCCAATTCAGCTGTAATTGTAGATGAAGGCATTGATTTTGAGAAAACGGTACCGAGAATCGTCAGTGGAGCGTTTGCGTATCAAGGTCAGGTGTGCATTTCCGTCCAGCGTATCTTTGTTCATGATTCGATTTATGACTCGTTCGTTGATGCATTTGTGCAGGAAACGAATAAATTAAAAATCGGAAATCCTTTGGACGAGGATACGGATATTTCTTCGATGATTACTGCCTATGATACAAATCGGACGAGTAATTGGGTTCACGAAGCAATCGGAAATGGAGCAAAGCTTGCCCTTGGAGGGAGTGCGGAGGCAGGAATATTTCAGCCGACTGTGCTGCTTCAAGTCCCTCTTAGCGAGAAAGTATCATGTGAGGAAGTTTTTGCTCCTGTCGTTCATATCAATCGATTCCAAAGCTTTAACGATGCGATCGATATGGTGAATGAATCGAAATATGGGCTTCAGGCAGGAATATTCACAAACGATGTCCACAAGGCTATTAAGGCAGCAAAAAAGCTGGAGGTCGGTGGTGTCATGATCAACGAAATTCCTACTTTCCGTGTCGACCAAATGCCGTATGGCGGTGTGAAAATGAGCGGCATGGGCAGAGAAGGAATTAAATATGCTATTGAGGAAATGACCGAATTAAAGCTCATCAGTTTTAAGACGGAGTAGCTTCAATTAAATAATAAGGAAATTTATAAAAATAAACCATTCCTTTACATCATGTCTTTTATCAAATGTCTGGCCATTTTAACGGCCAGGCATTTTTCAAAGAAATTCTCGGTTCTATTTGAAACTTTTACTCAACTAAATTAACGGGCAAAGCATATGTTTTGATGAAAGGAGTTCCATTGATATGGCTCAACTTGCTTCAACGATTTTCCTGGATGAAAAAAATTACAAAATGGAAGTGTGCCTTGATCCGTTTAATAAACGAATTCGCATCGATGATTATAGGGGGAAATTCGCCTCTATCATAACAAAATCCGAAGAATTGGCCCACAACAACAAATCCGAAAAACTAATTTTTAAAGGACATGCAAAAGATCTTCAAAAATTTCTTGAATCTGGTTTTCAGCTCGAAGCAACAATTGACAATTATTTTCGCGGTTCGGATGCATATTTTTTCACAAAGTATTTTGATGCAAACAGAAAAAAGAATGATCACTGGATAACAGAGGACGGAATGATCCATAGTATTTTTCATTTGGAACCCTCAATCGAACAAATGCATCCTCCTGTGAAATACCAGCTTTTAAGGGGGGAAGAAAAACATGCCGGAAAGCTTTCAGAGATGTATCGTCAAGTCTTCAAAGTGTATCCTACTCCATTGCACAATGCTGATTATATAAAAAAAACGATGAAGGAAGGCACTGTTTATTATTTATTTCTTGATGAGGAAAATGTGATCAGCGCAGCCTCTGCAGAAAGTAACCATTTTTATAAAAATGCCGAACTGACCGATTGTGCAACACTAACAGAATACCGCCAACATGGATTAATGAAGTTCTTATTGCAAAAACTTGAGGAAGAGCTGATCGGTCAAGGTATTTATTGTGCCTATTCGATCGCACGAGCGCTATCATTTGGAATGAATGCTGTCTTTTTTCAACTTGGTTATTCTTATCGTGGCAGATTGATGAATAATGTTTTTATTTACGATAAGCTTGAAAACATGAATGTGTGGGTGAAGAATCTGGCCAGGTGACAAAAAATTGGCATTCAGGTGACAATTTCTCGGCATCCCGATCATAAGAATAATATGGGGTGCTGAAAAAATGGTTCACATGGAACATATGACGAAGGAAGTTTTGGGAGCAATACTAAAAAGTATTGATGAAGGAATTCATGTAGTAAATACCGATGGACAAACCATATATTATAACGAAGTGGCAGCAAAACATGATGGCCTCGAGGTGAATGAAGTACTGGGAAAGCCATTGTTGACAGCCTTTCCTTCATTAACGGAAGGAACAAGTACGTTATTAAGGGTGATTAGATCGGAAAAGCCGATCTTTAATCAAACGCAGATGTACGTGAATATGCATGGAAACAAAATTGAAACGATGAATACGACCCTGCCGATTTTTTTGGAAAAGAAAATAATTGGAGCAGTCGAAATTGCCAAGGATTATTCGCGAATGAAACTGTTAGCCGAAAGGCTTCTTGATTTGCAAAAGGGATTTAAAAAAGAAGAAAACCGAGATCCAAAACGAAAAAACGTAAAATACACGCTCGATGATTTGAAAACAACGAATGAAGAGTTTCTTCGCATGAAAATTGAAGCTGTAAAACTGGCGAAATCTGATTCTCCGATTCTTGTATACGGAGAAAGCGGCACCGGTAAGGAATTGTTTGTTCAGGGTATCCATGATGCTTCGTTAAGAGCGCAGGGGCCATTTATTGCACAGAACTGTGCAGCGATTCCTGAAACGTTGCTTGAGAGTATTTTATTCGGAACCGCAAAAGGAAGTTATACAGGTGCAGTTGAACGGAAGGGCCTTTTCGAATTGGCTGACGGGGGAACACTATTTCTTGATGAACTTCATACGATGCCAATCGAGCTTCAGGCGAAGCTTTTAAGAGTGTTGGAGGATGGATTAGTTCGAAAGGTTGGTGGATCACATAGCAATGTGGCCAATGTCAGGGTAATTGCAGCGATGAACGAACACCCTAAACAAGCATTACTAGAACGTAAACTGAGGTCTGACCTTTTTTATCGATTAAATGTGTTCGCTTTCTCTTTGCAGCCATTAAGAGAGCGTAAAGAAGATATTCTTTACTTAACAGATTTTTTTATCCAATTGTACAATGAACAGTTATTTAAAAAAGTACAAGGAATCGAAAGGGAAGTAGAGCTATTTTTTTTACGGTATGCATGGCCAGGAAATGTCCGGGAACTGAAGCATACGATTGAATATATGATGAATGTTTGCGAAGGGAATATCCTCTTATCTTCACATTTACCTGTGATGCTTAAGCAGTATGGGAGCATTGAAAATACGAGAAATAAAGAAGAAGTTTCACTATCGTTGCGCTCCAGCATGAGAAACCATGAAAGACAGCTGATCGAAGAAGCATTGTATAAAACGAGTGGGAATATTCAGCAGGCGTCCAAACTGCTCGATATCCCAAGGCAGACACTTCAGTATAAAATTCAAAAACTTCTTAATTAAACCGCCGGAATTTCGGCGTATTTTTTTTGTTTAAAAAAGAAATGGAGTTTCAAAGTCTATTTCATCAAGCATTACTCCTATGTTATTTAATATTGAAATGTTGGCATGGAACTTGCATCAATATTGAATATAGGGGATAGGAGGAATTTACATGAAGCAGACACTATACAAGCCTGCAAGGCATTGGAAAGAGATCGAATTATGGAAAGATGTTACGGACGAACAGTGGAATGATTGGCTATGGCAGTTAACGAACACGGTTCGGACCTTGGGGGATTTGAAAAAAGTGGTTAACTTGACTCCTGAGGAGGAGGAAGGTGTTAAAATCTCGACCAAAACAATCCCGCTAAATATTACACCTTATTACGCATCGCTAATGAATCCGGACGATCCTCGATGCCCGGTTCGTATGCAGTCCGTTCCGATATCAAAAGAAATCTATAAAACGAAATATGATCTTGAGGACCCTCTTCACGAGGATGAAGATTCGCCTGTAGCCGGCCTAACCCACCGGTACCCAGATCGAGTGCTTTTCCTTGTAACGAATCAATGCTCGATGTATTGCCGCTACTGTACGCGTCGCAGGTTTTCCGGTCAGATTGGCATGGGAGTACCGAAAAAACAGCTTGATGCAGCGATTGCCTATATTGCACAAACACCTCAAGTACGAGATGTACTCATCTCTGGTGGCGATGGATTGTTGATTAACGATACGGTGCTTGAATACATTTTAAAAAATTTAAGAGAAATTGATCATGTCGAAATCATTCGGATAGGAACGCGTGCACCTGTCGTATTTCCGCAGCGTATCACAGAAAATCTATGCAATATATTAAAAAAATATCATCCTGTCTGGCTGAACACCCATTTTAATACTTCAATCGAAATTACGGAGGACTCAAAGCGAGCGTGTGAAATGCTTGCAAATGCAGGAGTTCCACTCGGAAACCAGTCCGTTATTCTAGCGGGAATTAATGACAGTGTACCGATTATGAAAAGGCTCATGCATGACCTCGTGAAAATTCGTGTCAGGCCCTATTATATTTATCAGTGCGATTTATCCGAAGGAATTGGGCATTTCCGTGCACCTGTGTCGAAAGGTCTTGAAATTATTGAAGGCTTGCGTGGGCACACTTCGGGTTATGCTGTACCTACTTTCGTCGTCGATGCACCTGGAGGCGGGGGGAAAATCTCGCTCCAGCCAAATTACCTCATCTCCCAAAGCGCCGAAAAAGTTGTCCTTCGCAATTTTGAAGGCGTCATTACTTCATATCCTGAACC
>JAUZPT010000226.1 GCA_030705745.1 Bacillota bacterium
CGGATGCGCAAGCACGATCCACTTGGTGACCATGGACGCAATATTCGCCAGCAGCAAGTCATCAAAGCCATCATTGACAAAGGCACGTCCTTTACCTCAATCACAAAAATCGACCAAGTGATGGAGAATATTGGTTCAAATGTAAAAACAAATATTCCTCCTTCAAAATTTGCCAGCTTCGTTGCCCTGTATGCATCGATAAAAGATGCACAAGTAGAAAACCTTAAGCTAAAAGGGCAGGATGCATACATTAATCATGGATATTATTATATTCCTGATCAAGAATCTATTAATCAATTGCATTCCACCCTGCTTCAGCAGCTTGGAAAAGACCCAAACAGCACAGATACACAGTCTTCGATGAACAATTAATTTATACGAACAAAAGGCTTTGCCGACGTGGCAAGGCCTTTTTCTTATGTTACAATAGTTACATTCAACAAGGCCTTTCATCCCGATAGATTAATAGAACTTTATTCCGATATGAAAATATGACAATTTCCGATAAAATGGTATTTGAGAAAAAATTTGACGATGGAGGGTTCACGTGAAAAAATTCATAGCGTCTTCGGTTCTTACTACAGCAGTACTATTTCCTGCCCTCGTAAACGCCGAAGAAATTCATTTTCCTGCAAGTTATACCTCAAGCAAAAACATAGAGATACATAAGGGCGCAACTACAAGCTACCCGGTTGTCACCTCGCTCACTTCAGGACAAAAAGTAACAGTTATCGATACATTTACTAATACTGCGGGTGAAACGTGGTATCGGATTGAAAAGGATGGCACAAAAGGGTGGGTAATCAGCAGCTCCCTGGAAGAAACGCCTCCCCCGGTACAGAATCCCCCTACGCCACCAGCAATCACGCCCCTTCCTTCCATTGGAACGTATGTATATAGCCAAGTGAATGGCCTTGAAGCACGGAGAGGTGCATCGGCGTTTTATGCAGCGGTAGGATCACTTTATAGCAATCAAAAAGTGATGGTAACCGATCAATTTACTGCTGCAACCGGCGAAGCATGGCTGAAGGTACAATTAACGCCTTCAATTTCCGGATGGGTTCCGGCAGCTTCCTTAAGTGAATTTGAAACGATCAATCTTACACTCATTGTTACTGCCGACTCCGCCAATTTGAGAAGTGGCCCTACCATGCAGGATAATATTATGAGAACTGCACCGAAAGGGAGCGTCCTAAATGCCGTCGCATTAAAAAGAGACCTGGATGGCGGTATTTGGTATAAAATTGCCTCATCGGACGGGACATTTACTTGGATTTATGAATCAGTTGTAACAAAACAAGTGGACTTTGTACCGACAAAATACGTCGCTACCCACAACACGCTTCTCTACTCGGGAGCTTCACTTGGATATAATGTAAAACTTAAACTTCCTTATCTGAGTAAAATAACCGTTTTGAAGGAATTTACAAATTCATTGAATCAAACATGGGCCAACGTGAAAACTTCTACTGGATTAACTGGTTGGGCTCTTAAGAATGAACTCGTTACATCCAAAAACGATATTCAATTTACGCACACCTTTAACAAAGCAGTCGTGCGGAGCGGAGCATCGATCAAGTATGCTGCGAAAGTATATTTAAAGGAAAATGAATCCGTGATTGTTTTGGGCGAATTAAATGGATGGCTAAATGTCGAAACATCCTCGGGGGTCAGAGGCTGGGTCGATAAATTGTATACTTCACCTGTTTCAATGAAGCGGTTAATCGCTCCATACACTGAAGTCGTCAACGGTGACCAATATGTAAATTGGAAAAAAACGTATAACTATCCTGTTAAATATGCCGTTCTTTCGGGTAACCGCTTAAAAATTACAGGATCCTTTACCGACATCGAAACTTTGGGTGAAATTATCCCTGGAATACAATCAATAGAAGCTGTTCCAGTTAGCGGAAGCGAAAAAGCGTTGATCGTCACCTTTGAACAAGGGTACACATTCACTCTTCGCAATGCAAAAGATAAAATATCGATAAAAGTCATAGCGACTGGACTTGCAGGCAAAAAAATCATCATCGATGCGGGGCATGGTGGAAAAGATACTGGGGCGATCGGACCATCAGGATATCTTGAAAAAAACGCCAATCTTGGAGCGGCGCTGGCACTGAAAGCAGAGCTTGAAAAATTCGGAGCGATTGTTACGCTGACACGTTCAACCGATGTATTCCTCGAACTATCGGAACGGACGTATATTGCCAATTCATCCGACTATGATGCTTTCATCAGCCTTCATTCGGATTCGTATAAAACGACTTCGACAGGTTCAACCACTTATTATAATACGTCCGTTAACTTTAACGGACCACGAAGCAAAGGGTTAGCCAATGCCATTCAACATCGTTTAATCGCTTCCTTGGGCACGTATGACAGAGGTGTTCAAGAGCAGGAATTTTATGTAAATAGAATGAACGAGCTTCCAAGTATTCTCGTCGAGCTCGCTTATATCTCAAATCCATCCGAGGAAAAATTACTCAGCTCGCCAGCTTTTAGACAAAAAGCAGCCATCGGCATCCGTCAAGGCTTGGAAGACTATTTCAACAATTTTTAAGCCTTAAATAAATTCTGTTTTTTTCACTCGATTTTACGTTAATTGTTGATTCTAGCTTACTCATTAAATATTTAATATCTCCATAAATTTGGAAATATTAAATATCGTCATAAATCTATATTTTTCGAGCGATTTTGTTTTATTATAATTATATGAATCTATTAAATGGTTTGGGTGTTTACTTTTTCCCCAAATCATTTTTTTCTAAACATAAAATTCATTTGGAGGTTAATAAAATGAAACGAACAAAAAAGATTTTCGTTGCAGGTGCGCTTGTCTTGGGCATGGCATCGGGAGCGTTGCTATTCACACCAAAAGGAATAAGTGCATCAGGGAATGTAGTATTGGCAAGCGTTGATTGGGTCACATCGCAGTTAAATCCCATGAATTCAAAAATAGCAGATCTGGAAAAAAAAATAGCTAGCCAACAGCAGGACTTGAGTAATCTCCGTGCGCAAATCAATACAATGGCTTCAAATGCACAGGTACAAGGACAAGGACAGCAGCTTCAATCGGTCGTATATACAACTAAAACGGCAGCAATCCGTTCCGGAGCTAACGTACACTATAAGATAATAGCCACTAAAACGGTCGGTTCTTCATTAAAAGTAATCGATTCGGTAACCCTTTCCACTGGCCTTTGGTACCGGGTAGAACTTTCATCAACGCTGAAGGGCTGGATTGCCGCAACAGATATATCTCTTGTCAAAAATTCTTCTGCGAATGCGAATGCTTCCGATACAAAAATTTCAGTTACGAGCCAAGCTTCGGTTACACCAAAGCAGGTCATCATTACAAAGTCCGTAACGCTTCGAAAAGGTGCGAGTGATTCATATCCAGCTAACGCGACAATCCAGGCCGGAAAATCCGTCATGTACCTTCAAACTTTTGTTAATAGCAAAGGTGAAACGTGGCTTAACGTTGAAACAGCAACGCATGTTAGAGGATGGATGTTAAGCGGATTTGGCGAGGTGAAATAAAGTGAAAACCGTTTATTCACTGCTTTGTTTTTTGCTTCTATTTTCTGCCCTCCCACAGGCAAGCAATGCGGCTGAGGCAATTCAATATTCTGATAAAGTCAACGTTTCTATTTTTCTATCAAACAATTTTCCCATCTTTTTAAATGGAAACTATCAGCTCGTTAATAAAGATACAAACGAAATTACAGTAATACCGGCTAAAACAACACTTACAATAAAAAAAGACAGCAGCAGCATGACTGTCAGCTATTCCGGCTTCAATCAAAAATCGACAGCAGGCTTTGATTTACAGGAATTGTCAGGAACGAAGAAACTCGCCATTTTTACGATGAACACTGAAATGAAACGTGGCGCTTCCACAGATTACGATACGGTTAAAGTTTTTAATAGTGGTGAAAGTGCTGATCTCCTTGATTCTTTCACAAATTCAAGCGGACAAGTATGGTACAAAGTAGGAGATGGAAATGTCACAGGCTGGGTGCCCTCCACCTACGTGCTTTTAAATGACATCACTACACTTTCCTTAGCAACGGTGAATAACAATCGAACGTATCGAGGAAGCTTCTTTTTGAAACCGAATGGTTCACAAACAGAACTCGTAAATATATTGGACATGGAAGACTACTTAAAGGGAGTTGTTCCAAGCGAAATGCCTGCTTCGTGGCCGAAGGAAGCGTTGAAGGCTCAGGCAATCGCTGCACGCAGCTATGCCGCAAACATCATGATGCTTGCGAGTACCGCAGCAAGCCAGGTATACGGAGGTTATAGTGCCGAGGACCCAAGGACAAATGAAGCGATTAAAGAAACGGAAGGCCTGCTTGTAAAATATAACGGAAAGCCAATCGAAGCTTTTTTCCATTCCACAAGCGGTGGCCGTACGGCTAATGTAAGCGATGTCTGGAATTCTGATCAAAAATACTTTCCTTATTTAGTATCTGTAGACGACCCATATGAGTCATCGCAGTATAGTTCGTGGACGAAGGATTTTCCTGCCTCTTCCATTTTGAAGGCTTTCGGTTTTTCTTCAGATACTGTTTTGTATGATATGGCCATTACCAAAAGCGGCACGAATCAAGAAGTGCGCGGCATAACAGTTAAAACATCGAACGGCGATAAAACGATTAACGGTAATGAGTCGGACATTCGGAAGCTTTTCCCTCTTCCTGACGCAAATGTATATAAAATGCTGTATTCAAACTGGTTTACCTTACACATGACGAAATCTCAGGCAGACCTTTCTGTCCAGACATCTTCCGGTGTATCCGGAATGGCAGATTTGAAGGGTCAAATGGTACAAACCTCGAGCGGCCAAATAGCAATTGACAGCAGCAATGTGTCGATTCAAACAGCAAACGGGGTAATGAGCAGTGAAGGCTCTGGCATTTCAACCATTACGGTGACGGGAAAAGGCTGGGGACACCGCATTGGCATGAGCCAATATGGTGCCAAAGGCTTTGCCGAACACGGCTACACCGCCGAGCAAATTCTCACGCATTACTTTACAGGTACTACAGTGGAAAAATAAGAGGTACCTGGCTTTGAGCTTAGTACAGAGGTGCAAACAAATAAACCACAATAGCAACCACACGGCATTGAACTTATGCCGTGTGGTTTTTGTTAAGACATAATTTCTCTTAAAAGCCCTTTATTGGACAAAACTTCCGGATCTTCGCCAGAGAACACGTGATTACGTGTTCATCAGGTGGATGAAGACCGAATCTC
>JAUZPT010000227.1 GCA_030705745.1 Bacillota bacterium
GTAAAAACGAACATCGCCATGCTTTTGGAAAATTCCTGTGTTCCTAATTTTAGGCTTTCCTTGAGAATCAATTTAGCTTCTGACAAGCTCATAGCGAGTTTGGAAAGCATAGCGAATTTTATGCGGAGCACCCTGAAAAATGCAATGGAACTTAACAGCATCACAGTGACTTCCCCTAAGAGAAATGCCAAGCCGGCGCCATTCAACCCTAAGTTCGGCAACCCTAAATTTCCATAGGTTAACGTATAGGTGAAAAAAATCATGATCCCATTGCCGATCAGTGAGGTGATCATTGGTGTTCTTGTATTTCCGATTCCGCGGAAAAATCCATGAAGCGCGAAGGTCAGAATGGAAAAGACCATTGCGAAAAAACGAATTTGCAAGTATTGATGCCCTGACTCTATCATTTTTGATGAGCTTCCAAGGATGTTTAAAATACCTTCAGAGCCAAAAAGTCCAGTAAATAAAATGACCAATCCGGCCATTATGCTTAGCGCTAAACCAATGTAAGTTCGCTCAAGTCCTTTTTTCATATCATTTGAGCCGTAGTTTTGTGCGACTAGATAGTTGATGGTGTTCCCGATTCCCGAAAATAAGGCCCAGGCGTTGTACATGACGATATTGGTTACACCGACAACCGCGATCGAGAGCGCACCCAATTTTCCTACCATTATTAAGTTGATCATGCCTGTTACCGTCATGGATGCAAACGATGCAATCGAGGGAATGGCGAGAAGCAAGATTTTTTTTCGGTTTTTTAACATATATTTCTCCTACTCATTTAAAATCAAATTGTTTCGTGTCCCGAACGTAGTGCGAAAACAATAAATGTATCATAACATGAATAGGGAGGAAAATTTTGAATTGTGAGTAAAAATAATATTATTTTTTTATTTATTACTTTTAACTTTAACTAGCTGTTAGATTCTTATATCCTCCTTTGATTCCATCAGCTGATTCATGCATTCTTCTTCTGTAGTAGCTAGCTGCTCCATCATTTCGACTAAATGGAACGCGCCTGCCATTAGGAAATAAATGGATGGTGCCTGTCACCGATAAATTTCTAAAAACATTGACAATTTAGAATTTAGAGTTTAAATTAAGTTTATTACTTTAAATGATTAATTGAATAGTGTGTTCTCTTATCAAGAGTGGCAGAGGGACTGGCCCTATGACGCCCAGCAACCGTTCCGTTTGGAATTGGTGCTAAATCCTGCAAAACAATGCTAATTGTTTTGAAAGATAAGAGAGGAGTAATCCTTTTATTTGTGATGAAACCTCTCTTTTGTGAGAGGTTTTTATTTGTGTTAAAAGGCCTTAGCCTCTCCTGCCGCTGATAAGGAAAACAGATGTATTCGAGATCATGTAAAACCAATTAGGGGGAGTTACAACATGAAAAATCGATTTGTAAAAGGGGCAATTGTTTCTGCGATGGCAGCGACGCTTCTGCTGGCAGGCTGTACGTCAAATGGAGATACAAAAATGGTGAGCGGAAATGCCAATGTTTCGCTTAAGGGAGTACCTGAACGCTTTACAAAAGGCAATCAGCTAAGGATTAAGGTCATTCGCAAAATTGGAGGAGATGATCATACGGCACAATTTTTGGCCGGCGCCAAACAGGAGGGTGAGGCACTCGGGTTTAAGGTGGATGTGTTTACGGCCAATGGAGATACAGCCAAGTTCCACGATGCCATCAACCAGGCACTCGACCAGAATTATGATGGCTACCTCATTTCCCACGGAGACGATGATGCTACCATCAACGATGTCAAAAAGCTGAGAGAAAAAGGAAAGAGCGTTGTGACATTCGACTCAAATGGCAAGCTTGAAGGGGTCGATGGCGTGACGTTAACCTCCCAGGATGATGAAGCGCTTGCGAAGCTTTCCTTGGATCAACTTGTGAAGGATACAAATGGCAAGGCGAACATCATCTACCTTTGGGTTGATGGCTTCCCGCCGATGGTCAGAAGAAACAAGGTGTATAAGGATACGCTTGCCGCCAACCCTGGAATCAAGGAATTGGAGCGTTTCGGCGTAGCTTCGGCCGACACAAGTGTCCAGACGCAAAATGCTGTAGCGGCCATGCTTAATAAATATCCTAAAGGAAAAATTGACGCGATTTTTGCCACTTGGGATGCATTCGCGATCGGAGCGGCGAGAGCGTTGAAAGAGGCGGGGCGAGAGGAAATCAAAATTTATGGCATCGATGTTTCCAATGCCGATCTCCAGGAAATTCAGCGCCAGGGAAGTCCATGGAAATATACGGCCGCGGTAGATCCGAAGTTGATCGGAGCAGTTGATATGAGACTTCTCGCGAAAAAGCTAGCTGGAGAAGATACGCCGAAAACGTATAACCTGGAAGCATCTCTTGTATCACAAAAAGACCTTCAATCCTCCAAAAAACCGGTTAATATGGTCAATTTGGCAGATATCATTCCAGGCTGGGGCAAGTCGGATGCCTTTGATGAGGATTGGATCAAGACGTTGAAAAAATATTACAAGAAATAAACAGTCACTTCCGAAGGAATCATTAATTCGCTCTCTTCATTTGCATGGTGGAGATAGAGAGGGTATTTTTTAAAAAGATTAGAAAGTATAACATTTTTTAACTTAGAAAACTTTCGAGCTTCGACACACAGGATGTGTTAATGCAGACGTTGCCGCAGGGCGCGGCGCTTTTCTTATGGATAGGGGGAATCAGCAATGAAGCTTGAAATGAAAAACATCTCGATTTCTTTCCCTGGTGTACTCGCTTTGGACAATGCCCATTTTCAAGTTGAAGCGGGGAGGGTTCATGCACTAGTCGGAGCAAACGGTGCCGGAAAATCGACATTGATGAAAGTACTAACAGGCGCTCATGAACTCTATACGGGTGAAATTTGGATGGGGGGGCACCGAAAGGAAATTCGCACACCGAAAGATGCACAGGACAACGGCATCCAAATTGTTCATCAGGAAGTCGACACGGCTCTCATCCCGTATTTGACCGTCGCTGAAAATATTATGCTAATCGATATGATCCGGGGGATGGAAAAAAAGCATTTTGTTCATTGGAAGAAGCTTCGCCGCAAAGCAGAAGTTGTGCTGGAAAGGTTAAATCTCGTTCTTCCCGTTCAAAAGCTTGCGAATGAGCTGACGCTTGCAGAAAAACAGATGGTGTTGATTGCGAGGGCCATTTCAACGCAATGCCAATTTCTTGTTTTGGATGAACCGACGGCTCCACTAAGTTATACGGAGACGGCCGAGTTGTTTCGGGTAATCCGGGAATTGGCCGGACAAAAGGTAGGAGTCATTTTCATTTCGCATCGCATGCCGGAAATTTTTGAAATCTGTGATGAAATTACAGTTATGCGGAATGGTCAAACGGTCAGTAATGATCGAATGTCCGAAACGTCCCAAGCAAAGATCATCGAACAAATGCTAGGCAAGACGCTTGATGAGCAATTTCCAGCACGCGTTCAAAACGCAGGAAGCGACATTTTGCAAGTAAGTGAATTGACCGCTCCTCATAAATTGAAGGGCATCAATCTTTCCGTGAAAGCAGGGGAAATTGTCGGCATTGCGGGCCTCGTTGGAGCGGGGAAGACGGAGCTATGCAATGCTCTTTTCGGCTCCTTAAGGTTAAGCGGTGGACAAATTCTGTTCCGTGGAAAGGAACTGGAGCTTACAGGGCCGCATCAGGCAGTCAAAAAAGGGATTGCCCTCGTTCCCGAGGAGCGGAGGAAGGAGGGGGTTTTTGTCCAGGAGAATGTCCAAACGAACTTGACAGCTGCGAGCCTGCACCATTTTTCTGGTCCGTTCAGTTTTTTAAAACGAAAAAAAGAAAGAGATACAGCGAAAGAGATGATCCGTCTCCTTGGGATCAGAACCTCATCGGAGGAAGAGCTCGTTCAGAATCTTTCCGGAGGTAATCAGCAAAAGGTGGCCATTGGTAAGTGGCTCGTTGCCGATGCGGATGTATATTTGTTTGACGAGCCTACGAAAGGCGTCGATGTCGGGGCGAAAAAGGATATTTACGAGTTGATTGCCGCTCTTGCCGAACGGGGAAAATCTATCGTTTATGCGACGTCAGAGCTGTCCGAAATCGTCGGAATCACAGACCGTGTGTATGTTCTCTACGACGGAAAGACGGTAAAAGAGCTGAAGACATCCGATACAGATGAAGAAGAATTACTATTTTATTCAACAGGAGGAAGATAGGATGGAATCACCCCTTACCGCAAAAAGCCCAGCCGCTCCGAAGAAATCATTCGATTTGTTTCAGGCGTTATATAAATATGGCACCATCCTTACCATTGCAGTGTTAATCATCGTGTTTACGGCAGCCAATCCAGCCTTTATTCAGGGAAGCAATATCGTCAATATCTTGCGCTCGATTTCGATCGTGACGATTATTGCAATCGGCATCACCATTTCCTTATCCGTCGATGGATTCGATTTGTCCGTTGGCTCGGTGGCATCCTTATCCAATGCCATCGCGATTTCGATGTTTGTCTGGTTTTCTCAAAATATCTGGGTGGCCATTCTCTTAGCAATTGCCGCATCCTTACTCGTCGGTGCCATCAACGCCTTCATGATCGTCAAAATAAAAATTCCCGACATGCTGTTGACGCTTGCGACTATGTTCATCATTCAGGGAGTGGCGCTCACATATACAAAGGGTGCAACCGTTTCGCAAAACATGGTCATGCCAGATGGCTCGATGGCTGAGGGCGTCATCAGCCCGTTTTTTTCAAAAATTGGTGAAGTTCCGTGGATTATTCTCATCATGGCGGCCATTGTCGTCATTGTCCACCTGTTTCTGACGTATACGAAGCACGGAAGGTATATGTACATCATTGGTGGCAATAAAGAAGCGGCCAGGCTTTCCGGAATTCCCGTCCATACATATAAAATGGTCGCTTATCTTCTGTCGGCGCTGCTTGCATCAATTGGAGGAATTGTTCTCGCTTCAAGAGTCATGACTGCCGAAATCAATTCAGGCGCACCTTACCTCATGGACTCCGTCGCAGCCGCCTTCATCGGTTTTTCCGTATTTGGAGCAGGAAAAGCGAATGCGTTCGGCAGCCTGATCGGCGCGATATTAATCGGAATTCTGCAGAACGGCCTCGTCATGCTGTCCGTTCCTTACTACAGCATGGATATCGTCAAAGGCGCCGTCCTCGCGTTCGCTCTGGGGATTACGTATTACAAACACAAATGAACATTCGAAAAAAGGCAGGGCATAATTGCCCTGCCTTCTATATTGCTTTTTTTTA
>JAUZPT010000228.1 GCA_030705745.1 Bacillota bacterium
AAGGAGGATTTGCATATGAAAAAAATAAAAGCAGCCATTATCGGTTCGGGTAATATTGGAACGGATCTTATGTATAAGCTTGAAAAAAGCGATTGTATTGAGTTGACGACAATGATTGGGATTGATCCTGAGTCTGATGGGTTAAAACGGGCAAAGGAACGCGGAATTCATGTAATAACAAATGGAATTCAGGGACTAGTTGATTCTCCTGAGCTTGCACTTGTCGTTTTTGATGCAACTTCTGCCAAATCTCACGCGATACATGCCGAAATTCTAAAAGATTTAGGGAAGCTTGCTATCGACCTTACGCCAGCTGCCATAGGTCCATTTGTATGTCCAGCTGTAAATTTACATTCGAACATGCATGCTTCGAATGTAAATATGATTACATGCGGTGGACAGGCGACAATCCCGATCGTTCATGCTATTAATCGCGTTGCAGATGTATCGTATGCTGAAATTATTGCGACGATTTCAAGCAAAAGTGCAGGACCTGGAACAAGGGCGAATATAGATGAGTTTACGATTACGACACGAAGAGGGGTTGAAGAAGTCGGAGGAGCCGATCAAGGAAAAGCGATTATAATCTTAAATCCGGCGGAGCCACCTGTGATCATGCGCGACACCGTTTTTTGTGAAGTGAAAAATATGGATGAGGGACGTATTCTTCAATCCATTAATGAAGTGGTTGAAGCCGTAAAGCAGTATGTGCCCGGTTACCGTTTAAAACAGGAACCATTATTTGAGGAAAATAAAGTGACCGTTTTTTTAGAAGTAGAAGGAGACGGAGATTATTTTCCGAAATATGCTGGAAATTTAGATATTATGACAGCGGCAGCGACAAAAGTGGCGGAAGATTTTGCGCGTGTCCAATTAGGCAATAATACGGTTGGAGCAGCTTCTTTAGAATAATCAATGGGAAGGGAGGACTTAGCACGATGAATGTAAAAAAAGACATTCCTATCAAAATTACAGAAGTATGCTTGCGAGATGGGAGTCACGTTGTTGCACACCAATACACAGTAGAACAAGTTCGTTCTGTAACGCGTGCCATGGATGAAGCAGGAATGCACTATATAGAGGTAAGTCACGGCGATGGATTAGGAGGATCTACGCTTCAATACGGACGTTCACTCGTCAATGAAATGAAATTAATTGAAGCTGCTGTCGAGGAATGCAAACAGGCGAAGGTTGCAGTTCTGCTCATACCTGGCATCGGAACAGTCCATGAGCTTAAAGAAGCACATGGACTTGGAGCAGGATTAGTTAGGGTCGCCACGCATGTTACAGAAGCGGACGTATCGGCACAGCATATCGCGTCGGCAAGGGAATTGGGTATGGAGACGATCGGTTTTTTGATGATGGCTCACATGGCACCTGTTGATAAATTAGTCGAACAAGCCAAATTGATGGAGAGCTACGGGGCACAAGCCGTTTATGTAACGGACTCGGCCGGTGCGTTATTGCCGCATCAAGTTCGTGAACGGATCCGTGCACTTCGAGAGTCGCTAAATATTGAAATCGGCTTTCATGCACACAATAACTTATCCCTTGCCGTTGCCAATACTCTTGTTGCGATAGAGGAAGGGGCAACTCGGATTGACGGTAGTGTACGCTGTTTAGGGGCTGGCGCAGGAAACACGCAAACAGAAGTATTAATAGCTGTATTAAACAAAATGGGCATCGATTTGGGAATTGATCTATACAAAATTATGGACGTGGCAGAGGATATTGTGAAACCATTAATTCCTCGCTCGCAGGAAATTAACAAAGGAAGTTTAGTATTGGGATACGCCGGAGTTTATTCCAGCTTTTTACTTCATGCTGAACGTGCAAGTGCGCGATTTGGACTTGATCCGAGAGATATTTTAATCGAGCTTGGAAAGAGAAAGATAGTTGGCGGACAGGAAGATATGATCCTTGAGGTAGCCGCTGAAATGGCAAAAGAGAAAAAAGTGGAGGTTCAGTCATGTCACTGATGCAAGGAACGGAACAAGAAATTGTAGATTACTTGTTAGCGGCGGAAAAAGAAAAACGCGAAGTCGAAAAAATTACAACTCGTTACCCTTCTTTAACGTTTGAGCAAGCGTATGAAATACAACTAAAATTAATCGAACGAAAAGAACAAGAAGGCCATCGTCGAATTGGTGTCAAACTTGGTTTAACAAGTAAACCGAAACAGGAAATGATGGGCGTACATGAATCGATCTACGGTTATTTAATGGAAGATATGCTCGCACTCGAGTGGGAACCTATTCCATTTAGCGGGTTCATCCATCCGAAGGCAGAACCCGAAATTGCTTTTTTAATAGATGAGGATATCCAAGGAACTGAGGTTACAGCCGAAGATATTTTAGGTGTAACCAAATATGTGGCACCTGCGATCGAGATTATTGATAGCCGCTATTTAGATTTCAAATTTACCCTTGTTGACGTAATTGCGGATAACTGTTCCTCCTCAAAATTTATTATAGGAAACAAATGGGTATCACCTCAAATTCTTGATTTAAAAGAAATTGGGGTGTATATGTCAAAAAATTCAGAGGTAGCAACAGTTGGTACGAGTGCTGCTGTTTTAGGACACCCGGCGACAGCCGTTGCATGGGCTGTGA
This sequence comes from Bacillota bacterium, assembly GCA_030705745.1. GTDB lineage: Bacteria > Bacillota > Bacilli > Bacillales > Cytobacillaceae > Neobacillus_A. The sequence goes on from JAUZPT010000228.1 coordinate 2,613, forward strand.
ACAAGCTTGGAGAAACAGGGCGAGGATTAAAGAAAGGTGATATCGTCCTTAGCGGTGCCATAACGGAAGCGATCAGCTTTCAACCAGGAGATACGATAATGGCTCAGTTTGCAGACCTGGGAAGTGTATCCTTCTCTTGCAAATAAAAAGAAAGCGATATGTAATAATTAATTAAAAATGGCCGCCACATAATGTTTTACATCGTGTGGCGGTTATTTTGTTTTTTGATAATGTTCATTAAACACTTTAAAAAGTCGTTCATCTCCACCTCGGTCAGGATGAAGCGATTTGAGTATTTTTTTAAACTCCTTTTTCACCAATTGTTCGTCTGCATCTGCATCTAAGCCCAATAATGAGATTAGGGTTATGGGAGGTGATTCTGAAAGAGCATATTCAGCTTTTAACATTTTTTTTAAGGAACGAACTTTGGCCTGCTCAATGCGCATCGTACTTTTTAATTCTTCGATTTCCTCTTTTAATTTCTGGTTTTCATCGAATGTTTTTTTCCATTGCTTATAATCAATTTCGAATGCTTTTTCCGTACCTTCAATCTTTTTTTTCGAAATGAATACTGCTAAATCATCCGGGTTTATGGAGTAGTCAATCTTAAAATGCTTGATTTTAGTAGCTTTAAGTTTCCCTTCCCGGATCCAGCGTGTCACGATCTGTTCACTATCTGCGATTCCTTCAGATCTTAGTTTTCGAGTAACTTCATTAACATTTAGCATGTGATCAACTCATTCTTTATTACGTTTTTCATTTTTTAAAAAAATGCTAAATTCACTGTATCACACATAAAACTTTACAAGTTTACTAGATTATTTAGTTTTTATTAAAAATTAATTTCAAATGTAACTAATGTAACTATTTAGTTAAATTTGTTGGGATTAGTTGAGATTTCTACGTCGACATTCTATTATCATCGTTACTGAGTATAAAATCATACTTTGTAAAGTGGGAATTATTGGACGGATGGGTAGACCACTGAAAGGAAGCGGTTTAGTGACTGTATTATATGGAACTGTCGAATATTATAAAAGACAAATAACCGACTATCTAACAAAGAATCAAACGAATAAATTGGACAAGGATATCTGGATCATATTCTCCAAATTAGAGAATGAAATCTTCTATGATCAATTTCTAAATGACGAAAAAATACGAGTGCAATTTTTAAATAACCTGACCAATGCAGTTAGTCAGTTAACGGAAAGAAATAGTAAAGGTAATTTCAATGAAATAATCAATTTTCACCATGAAACATACTAGTAACAGAACATTAACCCAATGTTCACACTACTGAAATCACTACTAAACAATATAAAATTATACTTTTCTTATCCTTTATAGGAAATTTTCGGTAGGAGAGTGCCAGAATGAAAAAATCTACTTCTAAGAAAAAAACAATAGGAATCGCAGTAAGTGGAATTATTACACTTAGCTCAATACTTGGCGCAACTACTAGTTATGCATCACCGAAAACGCAAACCAAATCTAAAAGTGTACAGCATTACCAACACAGTGCAAAACGAGTTTTATTAATTAGTGTGGATGGTCTACATGCAAGCGACTTGAAAAATTTTGTGAAAAATAATCCGAACTCAAACTTAGCTGCTCTAAGCAAACATGGAATAACCTATACAAACGCATCAACAACAAAGCCATCGGATTCGTTTCCTGGTATGTTAGCATTAGCCACCGGTGGAACTCCTAATTCTACAGGTGTGTTTTATGATGATAGCTATGATCGAAAACTTTTACCCCCTAAATCAAGTAATTCAGGTGACAAACCAGGAACCGAGGTGCTTTTCGACGAAACCATCGATAATGACTTAAACAAAATTGATGGTGGTGGAGGAATCAATCCAGACAAATTACCGCGAAATCCAGTAACAAAGAAGCCCCTCTACCCCCATGATTTTGTAAAGGTAAACACGATCTTCGAAGTAATCAAAGCTGCTGGAAAGCACACTGCGTGGGCGGACAAGCATCTTGCATACGATTTATTAAATGGACCATCTGGTAAAGGTGTGGAAGATTTGTATACACCTGAGATTGCAGCAAACGGTGACGCCTCTAAAAGCATTGAAACAACAAAAGCAAACGACGATTTAAAAGTAGCAGCGATTCTGCATGAAATTGACGGGAAGGATCATACAGGAATGCACTCAAAGCCAGTGCCTAACTTATTCGGGATGAACTTCCAAGCTGTCAGCGTTTCGCAGAAACTACCTGGTAATGGTTATGCTGGACAGGGGAAATTCAGTAATGGTCTTGCAGATGCGCTAAAGCACACAGATGAATCCATTGGTAAAATGGTAAAGGAATTGAAAAAACAACGTTTGTATGATTCAACGCTTTTCGTGATCACTGCAAAGCATGGTCAAGCTCCAACGGATCCTGCTAAACTTAAAATCACTGATAAAAATTTAATTACACAAGGTGTACCAGATGGCCTAATTGCACAAATGACAACAGATGACGTTGCACTGATTTGGCTCAAAGACCAATCCAAGACGAATTCTGTAGTAGCGGCTATCGAAAAAAATAAACAAAAGGCGAATATTAAAGAAGTTTTTGCTTACTCAAAATCCAAATCGAAGTGGATTTTCAATAATCCGGCGATGGATTCCAG
>JAUZPT010000229.1 GCA_030705745.1 Bacillota bacterium
TGCCTGATATTGATATCGACTTCCCTGATCACCGCCGTGAGGAAGTAATTGATTATGTAGCAAAAAAATACGGTGAACTCCATGTCGCTCAAATTGTTACGTTTGGAACGATGGCTGCAAAAGCAGCATTGCGAGATGTCGGCAGAGCATACGGGCTAAATTCAAAAGAGTTGGATCGCCTATCAAGGCTAGTCCCTTCCAGGCCTGGAATAAACCTTTCTTCAGCTTTGCAGGAATCGGAAGCAATGAGAGCTTTTATCAAAGAAAGTCCGTTAAACCAAAGGCTTTTCGAAACAGCTTTGAAGCTTGAAGGTTTGCCAAGGCACACGTCCACACATGCTGCGGGTGTAGTTATCAGCGAATTGCCACTCGTCCAGATGGTTCCGGTACAAAAGGGACATAATGATGTCTTTTTAACGCAATACTCTATGGAATATCTGGATGAAATCGGACTATTGAAAATGGATTTTCTTGGACTTAGGAATCTTTCTTTAATCGAAACGATTTTAGCTTCAATATTCCGCAAGGAGAACAAAAAAATTGATATCCGCTCTATCCCCCTTCATGACGGGAAAACATTTGAGCTGTTGGCCAGGGGTGAAACGACTGGCATTTTTCAACTTGAGTCCGAGGGAATGAGAAAAGTGCTGATGGCATTGAAACCCACTTGTTTTGAAGATATTGTGGCCGTAAATGCGCTCTATCGACCAGGCCCGATGGAGAATATCCCACAATTTATCGACAGGAAGCATGGGAGAGAGCGCGTAACTTATCCCCACCAGGATTTGGAACCTATCCTCAGCAATACATATGGCGTGATCGTCTACCAGGAACAGATTATGCAAATAGCCTCCAAGATAGCCGGATTTTCTCTCGGTGAGGCGGATCTGTTAAGGCGTGCTGTCGGCAAAAAACAAAAAGGAGTGCTAGACAAAGAGAGGGATCATTTTGTCAAAGGAGCTCTTTCAAAGGGATATGAGAAAGAACTAGCGAATGAATTGTATGACCTGATTGTGAAGTTCGCCAATTACGGTTTCAATCGTAGCCATGCAGTCGCTTATAGTTTAATTGCTTATCAGCTCGCTTATTTAAAATCTTGGTTTCCTCTTCATTTTATGGCAGGCCTGTTGACTTCGGCAATCGGCAATGATACGAAAATAGCGCAGTATGTCCGTGAATCAAAACAAATGAGCATTCGAATTCTGCCACCCTCCATCAATCGGAGCGCCTTTTCCTTCCAGGCGGATAAGGAGGGCATTCGCTACAGCCTGAGCGCGATTAAAGGGGTGGGTGCCGTTGCATTGAAAGAGATTTTTCAAGCAAGAAAAAAGAAGCCATTTGAAGACTTGTTTGATTTCTGTTTAAGGGTTTCGATGAAAGCCGTTAACCGGAAAGTGCTGGAGATGCTTGTTCACTCTGGAAGCCTTGATGAATTTGGCATGGATAGAGCCGATTTGCTTGCAAGCCTAGATGTAGCAATCGAACATGCACAACTTGTGAAGCCGGAAGGAATGGATCGGTTCGACCTGTTTTCGGAGGATGAATTCACGCTGAAGCCGAAATACGTACTTGTCGACCCGATTAGACTTGAAGACAAGCTTCATTTTGAAAAAGAGGTACTAGGCTTTTATTTATCAGATCATCCAGTATCCATTTATGAAAAAGAACTAAAGAAACGGGGAGCTCTTGCACTTATTGATGCAGTTGGAAATCAAAAACGCCTAACTGCTGGCGTTTACATCACGGAAGCGAAGAAAATTCGAACGAAAAAAGGCGACTCAATGGCTTTTTTCACCGTTGGCGATTCAAGCGGTGAAATGGAGGCAGTTGCATTTCCGGATGTTTACAGGAAATATACTGTTCTTTTGGAACAAGGAAAGATTGCAGTAATTGAAGGTAAAACGGAGGAACGTGATTCGAAAACGCAATTTATAATTCAATATGCTGAAGAAGTGCCAAATTGGTTGGAAAAACATCCTTCTGTAGACGCGACTTTATTCCTGAAAATCAATAATGAGAAGGATGACCCCGCCCATATGCAGGAATTAAATCAGCTATTAAAGAAAAACAAAGGCCAGACAAGTGTCATTCTTCATTATGCAGGCACAAATAAAACAATTCGCCTACCGAAAGAACAATCTGTTTCTCCAAGCGTCACACTCCTCCAAAAACTGAGACAATTTTTGGGAGATAACAACGTTATTTTAAAAGATTAATTCTTTACAACAATTAAAGTTATGATATATTGAGAAAGAGACAAACGTGGTCTGACCACTGTTATATAGACGTTGTTTACCAGGGGTACAAACAGAAAAAACTTCTTGGGCAAAAATAAAGGAGTGATCTTACGATGACTTTACGTGAAGAAGCATTACATATGCATCGCGTGAATAAAGGGAAATTAGAATCGAAATCAAAGGTTCAGGTCCGAAATGCGAAGGATTTAAGTTTGGCATATTCACCAGGGGTAGCCGAACCTTGCAAAGAAATATATGAAAAACCCGAAACAGTATATGATTATACGATGAAAGGCAATATGGTTGCGATTGTTTCCGATGGGACAGCGGTGCTTGGACTTGGAAATATTGGACCAGAGGCCGCACTTCCGGTTATGGAAGGAAAAGCTGTTTTATTTAAAAGCTTTGCGGGCGTGGATGCATTTCCAATTTGCCTGAACACAACTGATGTTGAGAAAATTATTGAAACAGTCAAACTTCTTGAACCTACCTTCGGAGGCGTCAATCTAGAAGACATCGCAGCTCCAAATTGCTTTGTCATTGAAGAGCGATTAAAAAAAGAAACGAACATTCCTATTTTTCATGATGATCAGCACGGAACTGCGATTGTTACCGTTGCAGGACTTGTAAATGCCCTTAAAATCGTCGGAAAGAAAATGACTGAAATTAAAGTCGTTGCGAACGGTGCAGGCGCAGCCGGAATCGCGATTATTAAGCTGCTTTACAGTTATGGAGTACGTGATATCATTATGTGTGATACAAAAGGAGCGATCTATGAAGGCCGCCCTCAAGGAATGAATGCAGTCAAGGATGAAGTTGCAAAATACACGAATCGAGACAATCTCCATGGTAATCTCGAAGATGTCATCAAAGAGGCAGACGTCTTTATTGGTGTATCTGTTGCAGGTGCTTTAACGAAAGAAATGGTGGCATCGATGAATAAGGATGCGATTATTTTTGCTATGGCCAATCCTGACCCCGAAATTATGCCTGACCTGGCAAAAGAAGCAGGTGCTAAGGTAGTAGGAACAGGTAGGTCTGATTTCCCGAATCAAGTGAATAACGTTCTAGCTTTCCCTGGAATATTCCGCGGAGCGCTGGATGTAAGAGCAACTCATATTAATGAAAAAATGAAGGTTGCAGCGGTAGAAGCAATTGCTGGTTTAATCCAAGAGGATGAACTACATGAGGACTATGTCATTCCTGGACCATTTGATCCTCGTGTCGCTCCGGAAGTTGCCGCCGCAGTCGCACGGGCTGCAATGGAAACAGGTGTTGCCCGATTAAAGGTTGATCCTGAAGATGTTAAAGAAAAAACGATGAGACTCGCGATAATCGGTAAAAGTGAGTGATTAAATTAGCGTGAATGTGTCCCTCCAGAGTTCAAAGGTTTATATTGAAATTGTTAAACAATTACGTGAAATGATAACGAATAACCGATTAAAACCAGGGGACCGAATCCCTTCTGAACGGGAGTTGTCCGAGCGCCTGAATGCAGGCCGCTCGTCCGTTCGTGAGGCGCTAAGAGCTCTGGAGCTTCTTGGGTTAATTGAAACAAGGCGCGGTGAAGGGACCTTTGTCCGTGATTTTCGGGGGCATCAGCTCGTCCAGCTTCTTAGTACCTTTATTCTGCAGGATGAAAAAGCGAAACAGGATGTCGCTGAAACGAAATATTTCATTGAAATGGACTGTCTCAGGCTAGCTCTTGTCAGACTTGAAGAAAACAGTTTACAATTACTTAAAGACAAAATTCATCATGTTAATTTTTCAGAGGATGAATTTTTTTACAGAATTATCGAACTGGCAGACAATCATTTGTTTTTAAGAATATGGATTATTTTAAAGGATTATTATCGGTCACTTTATATTGATGAGCCTCAGTTTGTGAAAGCAGATTATGTACACTTGCTGCGAGGCCTCGAGGAAAAAGATGTAGACAAAACGGTGAATGCATATCGTAAGCTTAGAAATTTGTCGATTTTAACCGACACAAACTAACATTTTTTTTTGCTATCGTGCTTTATAGTGTAACAAGACAGGCCTACTCACACTGGTCGGTAGGCTTTTTCTTACATCAAGTGGTCTGACCACTTCTTCGTTATGAATATTTACCTAATTAAAAGGAAGACTTCCTGAAAGGGACGGGTTATGATTTTTTGTGGTTTTATCCGGCTTTTAGGAATGAGGGAGGTTTTACTTTGCTAAAAGACATTTTTATAAAAAATAAAAAGAAAAAATATGCAACAATTCCTTCGGAAAACGCAAAGCAGGATGTACCTGAAGGAATAATGACGAAGTGTCCTCAATGTAAAAAAATTATGTATACAAAAGAACTGTTAAAAAACCTTAAAGTATGCCTGCATTGTGGGTACCATCATCAGATGAATTCAAAAGAAAGGCTTGTAAGCTTTTTGGATGAAAAGAGTTTTGTAAGCATCAATGCGGATATGATTTCTACAAATCCATTGCAATTCCCGGATTATTTGGAAAAACTTGAAAAAGATAAAGAAAAGACAGGATTGAATGAAGCCATTGTAACCGGTATGGGAAATGTCAATGGAAGCCCTGTTGTAGTGGCGGTTATGGATGCCACCTTCCGGATGGGGAGCATGGGATCGGTAGTTGGAGAAAAAATTACGCTTGCGATTGAAAAGGCAAACGAGTTATCAATTCCCTTCATCATATTTACTGCCTCAGGTGGAGCCAGAATGCAGGAAGGTGTACTAAGTTTGATGCAGATGGCAAAGACGAGTGTTGCCTTAAAACGATTCAGTGACAATGGAGGCTTGATCGTTTCAATTATGACTCATCCTACGACAGGAGGAGTTTCGGCCAGTTTCGCCTCACTCGCGGATTTTAATTTTGCAGAACCAGGTGCTTTAATTGGTTTTGCCGGCAGAAGAATCATTGAACAAACGATACGGGAAGATTTGCAGGAGGATTTTCAAACAGCGGAATTCCTTTTGAAACATGGACA
>JAUZPT010000023.1 GCA_030705745.1 Bacillota bacterium
AAATCATGAAAATAGTACCATGCACGAGAAGAAACGACTGCCAGCCAATTGCATAGCATAGCAATCCTACCACTGCGGCAAGGATAACATTTGTTAAATACAAATTATTTTTCTCTTTTTGCTTCGCGCCTTTTCGATTAAATCGGTTTTTTATCAAAAAAACATAAATCGGCCCAAGACCAAACATGACGATTGGATTGCGATAAAGGCGGTACGCAAACTTAAGAGCCGGTGACGCTTCCAAATATTCATCTACAGTTAACGTCCAAATGTCGCCTGTTCCTCTTTTATCCAAATTGCCGCTCGTCGCATGGTGAACCGAGTGGTCGTGACCCCATTGATCAAAAGGGAAAAACGTTAATACTCCTGTCAATGTACCAACAATTCTATTTGCGGTCCGGTTTTTAAAAAATGAGTGATGCGTGCAATCATGAAAAATGATGAAAATCCGTGTTAAAAATCCTCCGGCAACAGCCGCAATCGCTAACGTAAGTAAATAGGATACAGAAAGACTTAAATAAGCAAGGTACCATAGTGCAAAAAACGGCACAACGGTATTGATGATTTGCCAAACACTTTCCTTTGTTGTTGATTTTTCATAAGGGGCAATCTGTTTCCTCAAATTCTTCGTGTTTTGTTCAACCATTTTTAGTCCTTATCCCCTTCCAATGGAGGTAGTAATATTCCATAGTATAGTCTTACATCATAAAACTTAATAGTAGCAGGTATCATGTAATGAGTATGACAAATGTCATGTTTCAGCTCAAAAAGCTTATAAATAAAGGTTTTTAAATCAAAATTTTTTTCTTCATAATTAGTATCTGGTACTAATTGTAATTAAAATCGATTATGATGTCTGATTTTAAAATTTAAAAATTGAATTAAAAATATATTTATCCAATAATTTCATTATGTAAACCAAACATAAAAAAAAGACCAAACACACTTTATATGTTTGATCTTTGCCAAAATATTTTCTTTTTCTTGTATTAAAATTACTCGCACTCTGAACGTACAGCCAACATGTCCACTAGTTTTGGCAGCCATTCTGATAATGAACTAAATGTGTATCCAAGCGATTTCGCTTTATCGTTTCTCATATACCATGATTGAGGGACATTGTACGGTGAAACATTTTCCTCATTTTTTTCTTGTGCAAGTATAACTTTTTGTCCTGTATTTCCTTCAATGATCGACAGCATCTCGTTCAGTGTGACGGTGCCGTCCGAACAAGCATTGACCGGACCGCAGTAATTGGTCAAACCAATCCAGGCGATGAATTGTCCTGCCTCTTCTTCCGATATAAAACCAAAGGAAGAATATACATTCGAAAAATATATATCCTTTTGCTTTAAGATCCTATCCACATGAAACATCAATCGTCCTGTATAATCGTTTTCACCCAACACGATTGGAATTCTGACTGCAGCCACCTCGAACGGCGCACGTTGAAAAAATACCGCTTCCGCCTGGCGCTTTCCTTCCTGATAGTTGACCGTATTTCTTTCTGTTTGTTTAATTTCGTATGAAAAAGGGTCAAAGTCTTCCTCTACAATCGCTCTCTCGGGTAAATCATATACCGACAATGTCGAAGTCATTACGTACCGTTTTGTACTTCCTCCGAATACTTCAATCGCTTCCATCGCATCTGTTCCGGTATAACAAATCTGATCATAAACTACATCCCACTGCGTGTCACGGAAACTTTCCTTAAATCGTTCAAAATCCGTACGGTCAACAGTGATTCTGCTTACTCTATCCCCAAATGAATCAGGCGAATTGCCCCTTGTTGCGATCGTGACTTCCATGCCACTATTCAACAATGCATTGACTAAATGAACACCAAAAAATCTCGTGCCTCCCAAAACAAGTGCCCGTGTCATTTGATTCCCACTTTCCCATTTTAATGAAAATTCAGTTATATACAAACCTATTGTACCTACTGTTTAGAAATTCGGCAATCATAATGAAGTTTGCACGAGTTAATCCTGGCTAAAAAAAGCGGCATGAAATAATTGAAATTCAGATGGTTACTAAAAATTACTATTGTATTTGACTGTTTTTTCTCAAAACATCTTTTACTGCTCTCTCAATTTCCTCGTACCCGGTACAGCGGCAAATATTTGAATCAAGCCATTCTTTCATCATTTGGTTGTCTGCATTGGGCCGATTATGGATGAGGGAGTGAGCATTCATAATAAAACCACTCGTACAATAGCCGCATTGGAATGCAAAATGCTCCACAAATGCCTGTTGCATAGGCGTATTGTGCATACCTTCTATCGTTGTTATTTCTTTGCCCTCGCATTCAATCGCAAGCATCAAACATGATTTCATGGGCAAACGATCTACATTTATCGTACAAGCCCCGCAGTCGCCATTTAAACATCCGGGTTTCGCACCGGTCAATCCTAAATTTCTTCGAAGTACAGCTAGAAGCGTGTCCGCCGAACGAACCACGACCATTCTTTTTTCGTTATTAATCCTCAATTCGAGCTGATGGACTTTCACACAACAATCCCCCCTTCCAGCTCACTGACAAGATCACGAAGTACATTTCCCAACACAAACATACGGTATTCCGCCGACCCCTCTACATCGCTCAGGACGGTGGCCGGTATTCCGTCGAGCGCCATTTTGATACGTTCCTCGATTCCTGTTCCTTTACTATTCAATCCATTTTCCATTTTCTCCGACCGAAATGGAAAGGCACATAATCCCGAAACCGCAACCCGGATTCCATTGTCACTCATAAGTGCGGCAACCGTAACTAGAGGATAGCCGGTTTCCCATTGCCGCCTCCTTTTCACATGGACAAACGGCAAACTCGCCCATTTTCTTTCGGTGATCAACTGCACCAATAGCTCGTCATTTTCAAGGCGCAACGAACCTTGAAAAACCTCACTCATTTTTTTAAATGTAACACCTTTGGCACTAACAATCACTGCTGTGCTGTCAGCGAGCAGAAACGGAAGTACTGCTTCTCTATAATGTATTCCACCGCGAATATTTCCGCCCAGTGTAATTTTATTGCGCGAGGTATGATCAGCGATTTCACTTGCAGTTTTTGTGAGGAGTGGGAATAGATTGCTTTCTTCCACCTCCGTCAACGCCAAACAACTGCCAAGCACGATATGATCTCCATCGATTCGACACGCCCGAACCTCATTTATTTTTTTCAAATCAATCACAGCATCCGCTTTTGCCAACTGCACTCTTCCGAGAGTAATCAGCTCCGTCCCGCCTGAAAAATAGTAAGGTTTTTTCCCCATTGCCATTTGTTCACGAAAAATCTGAAGCGCTTCTTGAAGGGTTTTAGGCCGAAAGTAATCGAAATCAAATGGAATCATCGCCATCCTCCCGTTTCTTTCCAAATGAAAAGGTAATGCATTTTTAAGAATGATTAGGAATCATGGCCTAACATGCTCCTTTGCTTTCCATATCATTTCCGGAACAAGGGGCAGCTTCTGCAATGAAACACCTGCCGCAGTGGAAAGAGCGTTAGCAAGAGCTGCCGGGATTCCGAGCAATCCGTGTTCTCCGACACCTCGTGCGCCATATGGGGCATCGATTTGTGGCGTCTCCACGAATTCGACCATATATTCCGGCGCTTCACTGTAATGAAGCGGACGATATGTGCGCAGCTGTGGATTGCGCACCCTTCCCAATGAATCAAAAACAAACGTTTCCCGGCCAGCAAATGATAGCCCCAAACTCATCGCACCCATTACCTGTCCTCGTGCAGCTTTGTCGTTTAACACCTTTCCGATATCTACGACAGTAATGGCCTTTAACACTTTATACGTGCAATCTCTTCGGTCAAAAAGAACTTCAATTCCATGCGCCGTTACCGTCCATTCAGGCCCCGGCCGTCCTTCGCCTGTCTCAGGATTCATATGCGTCAAGCCGCGCAAAATATAATGCCCATGGCCAATAATTTGCCCGCCGATCGAATTTCCATTTGGATATTGATACCCATAGGCGATTTCTTTAAAGTGGACCCCGTTTCCAGGATCGTCCCGAAAAAACACCCTGCTATCCGCGACGTCCAAATCCTCGATTGGTGCGCGTAATACGCACGACGCAATCGCTTTTAATTGGCGAATTACATCTTCCGCCGCTTGAAGGACGGCTTTTCCGGCCATAAACGTTCCCCTACTTGCAACTGTTTTCCAATGTTCTGGTGTTGTTTGCGTATCGACGTCCATTTTGACATAAATATTGTTCACATCCATATTTAGACGCTCCGCTAGCAATTGTGCTAAAACCGTTTTCGTGCCTGTTCCAATTTCAATGACGCCAGACATCAAATTAATCGTTCCATCCGGATTGAATGTTAAAATAACACCCGACGGCGCATCAGGATCAATAGTGGATGTTTTCCAGCTACAACTGATTCCCTTTGCCCGAACAAAGCGTTCATCGAGGGCAATCATCTCGCCCTCGTCCCACTGAATCAATTCGTGTACTCGTTCAATGCATTTTGGCAAATTACCAACATTGCTGTTATTTAACAATACCCTTGTTGGAGTGGTGTTTCCCGGCATTATAGCATTTATTTTCCGGAATGTTAGCGGGTCCATTCCTACTTTTTCTGCTAATAAATCCATTGTCCGTTCGATCGCAAATGACAGCTCCGAATGACTAAATCCGCGAAACGGGGATGCATATGGATGATTGGTGTACATGCAATAAGAATCGCACCACACATTGTCGATCGCATAAGGGCCTGTGCAATCAGCCGCTCCCGCCCTTGTCAAATCGACCGCTTTGTCCGAATAGGCCCCCCCATCCCAAAGGAAGCGGATGTTAGCTGCTTTTATTTTTCCATGACGATCGGACCCGAGCTTTACCGTAGCATCCAAACCGATATGGCACGGAGACGTCAATATGTCCTCTTCTCGTTCATTTCGCAGTTTAACCGGCCTGCCTCCAACAGCTTTTGAAGCTAAATAAACGAGAATTTCCAGTTGGACGGCTGCCTTCCCGCCAAACGCACCTCCGACAAGCGGCGTCTCCACGACAATTTTGCCCATATCTTCTCCGAAATACTGGCTAATCAATCTTTTTACCATAAACGGAGCCTGAGATGAGGTCGTAATTTTAATTTTTCCATCCGGACCAATCTCCGCAATTGAGCACCTCGTTTCCATCGCCGCATGATCCGAGATGGATAAGGAAACGCTCGCCTCCACGACCGAATCACATTCTTGCCATCCCTTTTCCATATCTCCTTTTCGAATCTTAACGTGGGACGCAATATTTGTACCCGGTATCGGTGGATGTATTTCATTGTCTCGTTTGTATTCCCCCAGTTTTTCATGCACAAGTGTTGCACCTGCCTCGAATGCCTGCGTAGCGGAGTTTACGACAGGCAGAGGTTCATACAATACCTGAATTGAATTTGCGGCTTTTTTGGCCAGGACTGGACTATCAGCGACAACGAGCGCCACCGGTTCTCCATGATAGCGCACCTTCCCTACTGCAATCGGAGGACGGTCGCGGATGGCCTCTCCGACGAGTGGATAACTCCCTCCAAGCAATACTGCCCGTACACCCGGTATTTTCTCTGCTTCGGTCGTATCAATCGACGTAATTATCGCATGAGCCATCGTGCTGACTACCATTTTTGCATGCAGTAATCCAGCGAAAGCATAGTCATCCGTATACTTTGCCGTCCCCGTTACCTTTTGCCATGCTTCCTTCCGCACGACGCTACTTCCAACAGTCCGCATCAAAATTCACCTCCACGATCGACTGATAATCTTCAGGTGTATCGAAATCTCTGAAGCACCACAAAGGAAATGGAATTCTCACAGTACCATCCAAGCATCTCAGTATCGCTCGCGCTCCTTCATCGCCCTCCAGTTTTAACAAATCAGGAAACAGTTGCTCCGGAAACAACACCGGTGGCTTGCACAAACGGCCATCAAAAGCCGAAACCACATTTTTTCCTGTGTAAGCATCGATCAAGAGATTTAAATTTACAGCATCAACAAAAGGCTGGTCCGCGAGCATGACCATCACCCCACAAGCATCCATTTCCTGAGCCTTCCTGACGCCAGCTTTCAAGGACTCGCTTAGTCCGAGATCGCTGAACGCACACTCAATCGATGTCCAACCTTTCCTTTGTGAAAAAGGAGCAAGCCAATGAAGCGGGTCGCCCCTTCGCGTGACGGCGATCGTTTCAATAAGCCTCGAGTCGAGCGCCGCGGAAAATCCCAAACTGCCCAACATGCCTACTTTAAAAGGAAGTTCCAGCTTATTCACTCCCATTCGGCTGCTCCTTCCTGCCGCCAAATAAATTCCGATTAATCTGGAACGAGGCATAATGGAACCGTATGAACAGGTTTATTCATGATCTCAAGCATTTGGGCGATAATGCTTACGGCAATTTCCTCAGGTCCACGGGCGCCAATGGACAAGCCTGCAGGTGATGAAATCCTCGTTTGGGTTTCTATACAACAAAGCAAACGCTGCGTCCGCTCTTTCGGACCAAGCACACCTAGATAGCGGAGTTCTTCGTTTTTCAGTAAAGTAAGCATTTGTAGGTCTCGTTGAAAATTATGATTCATGACCACCACGAAATCGTTGTTAGTGAAGTTCTCTTTCTGATAAATTTCAGCCGGTGAGCCAACCTCCAGTCGAACTCCATCCGGAAAGAAATCCTTTTGACATAAAGCCTCTCTCCAGTCGCAGATAATAACCGAAAAACCAATCCGGATAGCAAGGGAAACAATAGGGACGGCATCATGTCCGGCTCCCATCACAAACAATCTAGGCTTCGGAATATAAAGGTGCTGATACACTTCATCTTTAATGGAATGGTCATGATACCATTTTTCACCACCGTGCATTGATTTTTTAAAGTCCTTGAAATCCGGCACCATGCCAGAACCCCATGCTTCTCCGTTTTCCGGAGTAAAACGACATTCCACTTTACCACTCCAGGTTTTATTCGAGAGCACTCGTACGCCTTTTTCGAGGAACTCTTTCACTTTTAGATAATCAGCCTTTTGACTGGCGCCTATTTTTTCAAGGAGGATGGTGATAACCCCAAAACAACCGGCACCGTTTCCCCACAGTCCATCATCTTCATCACTGTTGTCGTAAGAAAGAACCATCGGGCCCCCCGTTCGCAATACTTGCTGAGCATGATGCGCAAGGTCGTGTTCGAGACATCCAGCACTCAAAAGCCCTATTTGCGAACCATTTTTAAAAAAAAGCATGCAGGAGCCTTCTTTTTTATACGAGGAGCCTTTAACGTTTATGATTGTAGCGAGAACGACTTCTTCCTCGCTGTTTACCATCGGCTCAACAATTTGCCAGAAATCGTCCAACAAGTACTCCCCCCTTATCTTGAATAATTTTCCTTTTATAAGTATATAAAGCAGACAAACCTACTAGAATATTGAAATTTTTATTTCATTGTACATTCGATTTTTACCAAAAAAAGATTGTTAAATTACGCTTATTTTTCATAAGGTTTGTATAAGGAGGTGTGTTAATGAAGCTTCAAAAATATGTGGATTCTCTCCCGATTCCCTCGGTTTTACCAGCAAGCGTAAAGACTGAGAATTATACATATTATGAAGTCACGATGAAGGAATTCAGGCACGTTTTCCATCGAGATCTTCCACCTACAACCGTATGGGGCTATAATGGCTTGTATCCTGGACCAACATTTGAAGCGGTGACTGGGGAAAGAGTGTATGTACAGTGGAACAATAACCTTCCTGACCAGCATCTGCTTCCGATTGATCATACCGTTCACGGAGCTGAAAAGGACAAACCGGATGTGAGAACCGTTGTCCATTTGCACGGAGGGCGAACTGAACCTGATAGCGACGGCTACCCGGATGCGTGGTTCACAAATGAATTTCAACAAACAGGACCTTTTTTCAAAAAAAAAATCTATGAATATCACAATTTAGAAAGCGCACGCACACTTTGGTATCATGACCATGCCATTGGCATTACTAGGTTGAATGTATATGCGGGACTTGCGGGGTTTTATTTGATTCGAGACGCTTTAGACCGGTCACTAACCCTTCCGAAAAACGAATTCGACATTCCGCTTTTAATTCAAGATAAATCCTTTCATCCGGATGGATCGTTGAAATACCCGATCCGTTCCAAGGAGTTTTCCGGCTCGGTAACACCGTCAATTGTTCCTGAATTTTCCGGAGACGTCATGACGGTGAATGGGAAAGCATGGCCTTTTTTGGAAGTCGAACCAAGGCGTTACCGCTTTCGGTTATTAAATGCCTCAAATTCCCGTTATATTAACATTTATTTGGAGGAGAACAACTCGTTTTATCAAATTGCTACGGACAGCGGCTTTCTGGAGCGTCCCATCGCCATCAACTCCTTGACACTCGCACCAGCTGAACGCGCCGAAGTAGTTATTGATTTTACCCATCTTGCCGGCAAGGTGCTGAACTTACGAAATAATGCTCCCACTCCTTTTCCGAATGGGGAACCCGTTGAGCCCGATACGACCGGTTCGATTATGCAATTCCGTATTTCAAAGAAACTGAGTTCCTTTGATGACCCTCCACTGCCCGCCGCACTAGTAGGTATTAACTGGCTGTCGGAAAAAGCGGCTAATGTGTCTCGTTTTCTTGAATTAAACGAAGACAAGGATAGTTTCGGTCGTCCGTTCATGTTATTGGACAAAAAAATGTGGGACTCCCCCATTTCGGAGAATCCCGTCATTAATAGCCTTGAAATCTGGAATTTTATTAATCTAACTAACGATGACCATCCCATCCATCTGCATCTCGTTCAGTTTCAAGTTTTGAACCGCCAGAACTTTGATCTTGTTCATTACAAAAATACAGGCAGCATTCGGTATACCGGACATCCCATACCATCGGAACGTCAGGAAATGGGGTGGAAAGATACCGTTCGAACGCCACCCGAACAGATCACGCGAATCATCGTTCCATTTACGCATTTTACCGGCCAATACGTTTGGCATTGCCACATCCTTGAGCACGAAGACTATGAAATGATGCGCCCTTACCGTGTTTTGCCAGGTCCGAAATATACTTAGCGAATCTTCATCATGCACCTGATCCTCTGGTGGATGTATAGAGCGCATATTGAATGAGGCTGTTGACAAAAATATTTAATCCGGAAAAACGTTCATCCTGCGTCTGTCCTTTTTTCCAGCGATAATAAATTTGCTGACAAATCACTGCAAGCTTGAAATAGGCAAACGTTAAATAAAAGTTCATATTGGAAAGATCTCGACCACTTTTATTCGCGTATCGTTCCATAAATTCACTTCTCGTCAAGAATCCAGGTGTCGTTGTAATTGGCGCTTTTCCCATTCCTATTTTTAAAAGGTCTGAGTCACCTGGCTCGATCCAATAACTCATTGCTGCACCAAGGTCTGCAAGTGGATCGCCGACGGTCGTCATTTCCCAGTCAAATAAACCGACCATTTTGCTTAACGACTCATCAAACATCGCGTTGTTTAATTTGTAATCGTAATGGATTATGGATGGTTCGATCGATGCCGGAACATTTTTAAGCATCCATTGCTTCAATTTTTCTACGTGAGGAATTAAGTCTGTTTCGGCATTCTCATATCGTCTGATCCAACCGATGACCTGTCTTTCCATAAATCCGTCCGGTTTGGTCAACTCGGTCAAATTCGTTTTCGTAAAATCAATGCGGTGCAGCGATACAAGATTATCAACCATTGCTTCCGAGATGTTTCTGCAAATTTCTTCAGTCGGGAGGATTCCTTTTGGAAATTCAGTATCCAGCACAATCCCTTGTTTTCTTTCCATGATGAAAAATGGGCTGCCAATCACGCTTTCATCCGAAAAAATATAGGGTTCGGGCGCAGCAGGGAAATGAGGATGAATTTCCTGCAGTATGCGAAATTCTCTTTCCATGTCATGTGCTCTGGGCGCGACAGGTCCTTTTGGCGGGCGCCTCAAAACTGCATTCCATTCACCTATTTGCAGCTGATACGTTAAATTCGACCGCCCGGCACTAAACTGATTGATTTGTAACGAGCCTTCCGGCAAATCAGATAAATGTGTTCTTACAAATGTTTCTATTACTGCTACATCCAATTCTTCACCTTTTCGAATGGGAATCGTATCAAACGTCATAAATGACCCTCCTTTTAATACACAATCTCCGCAAACGTCCATTCGAGAAAAACTCTATAACGCGTGTGTACCCCCATCGACTACGACAACATCGCCAGTGATGAAATCGGATGCAGAGGAGGCCAAAAATAGTGCAACACCTTTGAGGTCTGTATCGGAACCGAATTTTCTTAAAGGTGTTCCCTCAAGAATTGCTTCTCCTCCGGCATCGAGGAGGCCTTTTGACATTTTTGTCGGGAAAAAGCCCGGTGCGATCGCATTGACATAAATGCCCTTCGGTCCCCATTTAACCGCTAAATCTTTTGTAAAAGTAATGACCGCACCTTTGCTGGCGTTGTATCCAATCGCATTCATGATTTTTGGATTGGATCCCTTTAGGCCGGCGACCGAAGCGATATTAATGATTTTTCCGTACTGCTGTTCGAGCATGACGCGGCCTACAGCCTGTGTCATTAAAAATGTACCGGTAACATTCACGTCGAGCACCTTATGCCATGCTTCGAGAGGCATTTCCTCCACCGGCGCGCCCCATGTGGCACCGCTATTGTTCACTAAAATATCGATGCGACCAAATTTCGTCACTGTTTCGTTCACCACATGCCGAACATCATCCGGTTTGGTGATGTCACATTTCATCGCAACTGATTCCACGCCAAGCGCTTTCAATCTTTGGCTTACTTCCTCACACGTCTCCACTCTACGTGAGCATACGACCACATTTGCCCCTGCCTCGGCAAAGCCTTCTGCGATCTGCTTGCCAAGTCCACGCCCACCGCCTGTTACAATTGCCACTTTACCTGTTAAATCAAATAAGTCTTTAACATGCATGAACATTCACTCCTTTATAAATTACATTTGATGTTTTTTTAACTCATATCGAGCAATCGCCCTTTTGTGGACTTCATCCGGTCCATCCGCCAATCTCAATGTCCTGATATTGGCCCAATGCGATGCCAGTGTAAAATCATCACTGACGCCTGCTGCACCGAACGCTTGAATGGCGCGGTCGATGACTTTTAAAGCTATATTCGGTGCTATGACTTTAATCATCGCAATTTCAGCCTTCGCCTCTTTATTGCCAACTGTATCCATCATATAAGCAGCTTTAAGTGTCAATAACCTTGCCTGCTCAATGTCAATTCTTGATTCAGCAATCCACTCATGGATCACACCAAGTTCTGAGATTCTTTTTCCAAAAGCAATCCTTTGTTGAACGCGCTTACATAATTCCTCTAATGCTCTTTCGGCCGCACCGATCGTTCTCATGCAATGATGGACTCTTCCGGGTCCTAATCGACCCTGTGCGATAGCAAAGCCTTTGCCTTCTCCCCAAATCATGTTTGCAGCAAGTACACGAACATCCTTAAATTCGATTTCAGCATGGCCGTGCGGTGCATGGTCATACCCAAAGACTGGCAGTACTCTTTTTATCGTCACTCCAGATGTATTTAACGGCACAAGAATCATAGACTGCTGTTCATATTTAGGAGCTGTTGGGTCATTTTTACCCATGACAATCGCAATTTGGCAGCGGGGATCTCCTGCACCGGATGACCACCATTTAGTCCCGTTGATGACATACTCCTCTCCATCACGAATAATGCTCGTCTGTATATTCGTTGCATCAGATGAAGCAACATTCGGTTCAGTCATGGAAAAACAAGAGCGGATCTCTCCATTCAAGAGGGGCTTGAGCCACTTTTCTTTTTGCTCCTCAGTTCCATAGCGGACCAAAACCTCCATATTACCTGTATCCGGCGCGGCACAGTTGAACACCTCTGGAGCGATCATAGACCTGCCCATAATTTCACAAAGAGGGGCATATTCGAGATTTGTTAATCCAGCTCCATATTCACTGTCAGGCAAAAACAAATTCCACAACCCTTTTTCTTTTGCTTTTTCTTTAAGCTCTTCCATGATGGGGGGAACCTTAGAAAAACGGTCATTTTTTCCTAGCTGCTCTTTATACAGCCCTTCATTTGGATACACATACTCTTCCATAAACTGTGTCAGCCTCGTTTGAAGTTCTTTCACCTTTTCAGAATGATTAAAATTCATGAATACACCTCATATTTTTCCCCCAACATACTAACTAGTTGGTATATGGTAAGTTTAGGTTCGGTCGGCAGTTCGTAAAAAATCGAATATGATTCTTTGAAAATACTACTGCCAGGATAGCAATAAACCCAGCAATTCGCTGCCGGGTTTCTGCTTCCTTGAGTGTGAGTGCAACTAATCAAGGTATTGATGGTATATAACGTCGCCTACAATTACCTGATCGCCTTTTTGGTTGACCGCCTGTACATGAAAACGCAATTTATTACCCATTTTCTCTGCCAGCTCCGCTTTAAGGCTAATGACGTCGTGTAAAAAAACCATCCCTTTGAAACGGATCGTATAATCCTGTATAAAACCCTCTTCAAGGTAAGAAGTAAACAGCTTCGATAGGTTACCCATTGTCCACATTCCATGGGCGATAATTCCTGGCAGCCCCGCTTTTTTTGCTTCGTCGTCGATCGTATGGATAGGATTATAATCACCTGATGCACCTGCATACTTAATTAATGTGATCCTATCAACAGGCTCAAGCTGGATTTCATCTAATGAATCGCCGATTTTCAGCTCTCCAAGTATACTCATCCGACCATCACCTTCTTTACAGCCTCCGGAATAATTACGGTGGAGGTCGATGAAAAGACGATTTTACCATCGGAATCTTCACCGTAGCTTTCGATTAACAGGAATCCCATTTCACCTAGGGCTCCCAACTTGTCAAAATAATTTTTCAAAACGGTATAGCAGAGAATTTCCTCCCCTACAAGCAAAGGCCTTTCATAATGAAATGTCTGTTCTCCGTGGATCAAACCTTTGTTTGGCAGGTCCAGTCCCTCGATGGTTCCGTAATCAAATACACGCGGAAAAGTCGGCGGTGCAATATTGGCTTGATATCTTGATTTATGGCCTGTTTCCTCGTCCACATATATCGGGTGAGGATCACCTATCGCTTCAGCAAATTTCTTTACGGCGCCTCTCTCGACAATGTTTTTTACTTTGCCCGATTGTTTTCCAATAAGATGCCTGAACAATTCATCAACGCCTCACTTTTACGATTAATTTTTAGGACCGCCTGCCACATACAGTACCTGGCCGCTTACGAATGAGGAACTTTCATCGGCAAAAAATGCAACCGCATTGGCAATATCAGCAGGTTTTCCGCTTCTTCCGACTGGTATGGTTGAGACACTAGCTTTGATCAAGTCATCAAAAGGAATTCCAATCCTGTTTGCGGTTTCCATTGTCATTTCTGTTTCAATAAAACCGGGTGCTACTGAATTTGCGGTAATTCCGTACCTTCCGAGCTCAATCGCAAGCGTTTTGGTAAATCCCTGCAAACCTGCTTTAGCTGCCGCATAGTTTGCCTGTCCGCGATTACCAAGTGCGGAGGTGGAAGAAATATTGATGATCCGGCCATATTTTTTGTCTACCATATATTTCTGAACGGCACGTGCTGCGTTAAAAGAGCCCTTAAGGTGCACATCCATTACGGTTTGCCAATCAGAATCGGTCATTTTAAAGAGAAGGTTATCGCGGATGACACCTGCATTATTAACAAGAATGTCTACTGAACCATACGCTTCATAAACCTCTTTTACAGCCTGTTCCACCTGCCCGGCATCTGTAACATTCGCAATCTTTGAAAATACCTCATAACCTTTTTCCTGCAGCTCGCTCGTTTCAGCCAGCGCTTCCTCGTTTAAGTCAATGAAGGCTACCTTTGCTCCTTCTTCTGCAAAGCGTTGAACAATCCCTTTTCCTATTCCTCGGCTGCCTCCTGTAACGAATGCAACCCTTCCTTCAAATCTGCCTGACATTTTTCATTCCTCCCCATTTTCATAAGACTTTTGATATGTTATCGTTTTCATTTTGATTTTTTAGACGAATTGTCCAATCTTTACATGGCCTTTTAGTAAATCCCTTGCTATGATCAAGCGCTGAATTTCGTCTGTTCCATCATAAATTCTCCATAGCCTTGCTTCACGGTACCATCTTTCAATCGGCAATTCCCTTGTATACCCCATTCCCCCATGGATTTGGAGCACTCGGTCAACTACGCGGTTGCCCATATTTGATCCATATAATTTCGCAATGGATGCCAAGTGGCGATTATCCTCACCCTCATCAAGAGTAAACGCAGCATTAAGCACAAGCCATCTCGCCGCTTCAATTTCCACTGCAGAGTCGGCAATTTGCCATTGAATAGCTTGCCTTTCAGCAATTGGCCTACCAAAAGTAATGCGTTCCTTTGAATAATCAATTGCCATTTGCAGTAACCGTTCTGCAGCTCCAACTGCCCTCGCACCAACGATCCATCGAGCAAAGCCAATCCATTCCAGACCCAGTTTATAGCCCCCATCCACTTCTCCTAAAATATTTTCCTCTGGAACTCGAACATTATCAAATACAAGACCGGCCGGACCCCATTCTCCCATCGTATGTATATACTCTGATTTCCAGCCCATTTCCCGGTCAACGATAAAGCACGTTACACCATCCCTACCGGTTGCCTGGTGCTTTTCTTTATCTGTAATGGCAATGACCATGACAAAGTCCGCTTCATTTCCTCCCGTAATGAACGTTTTTTCTCCATTTAGGATCCATTCACTGCCATCCTTCACGGCAGTCATCTTGATGTTTCGGGTATCAGAACCTGCACCTGGTTCAGTCATCGCAAAGCATGATTTTTTCTCGCCATTAATGGTTGGAATTAAATATTTTTGCTTCTGCTCGTCATTTCCGTAATAGAGGATGTTATCAGCAAAGCCGCCGAATTGGAAGGGCACAAAAGTTTTCGAAACTTCCATAAGTACAATCGCCATCATCATCTGACCAATATCAGCGCCGCCATACTCTTCCGGAGTGTTAATCCCCCAGAATCCTGCTTCCTTTGCCTTTAATTGAAGCTCCTTAAGTTTCCCTGGAGTAAGGCTAGGTCTTCCTTCTCTTTCATTTCTCAGAACCTCATTTTCAAGTGGAAACAGCTCTTTTTCTACAAACCTGCGGATTGTTTTTTGAACCATTTTTTGCTCATCAGTCAGACGTAAATGCATACCATTCACTCCATTCTTAATCTAGTAATCTTAATTGGGATGATGGACATTTTTCGGATGAACCCGCTTCGTTTTGTCCATCATAAGCGGGATGATGGACATTTTTCGTGTGGACCCGCTTCGTTTTGTCTATCATAAACGGGATGATGGACATTTTTCGTGTGGACCCGCTTCATTTTGTCCATCAAAACTCCAAAAAATCAATCATGGTTTTAAAATCAATTTCCCTTTCGTTTGCCGCGACTGGAGGAGACGATGGACTTCGGCCGCCTGTTCGAGTGGAAACACGCCGCCTATCGTCAACTTTAATTTACCTTCCTTCAAATAAGTCAGCATTTCGTGCATACTTGATTGAATTAATTCCGGTTTTCTCATAATTTGAGGAAGGAAAAAGCCGATAACAGATTGGTTCCTGGCCATCAAGGATGACGGATAGAATCTGCTCTGTTCACCGCTCGCCACACCATAAATTACAATTCTTCCAAACGTGGACAAACATTTGACGGTTTTGTTAAATACGTCTCCTCCCGCCATTTCAAGCGCTACATTTACTCCTTTTCCTTCTGTCGCTTCCAGTACTTTTTGCTCCCAGCCCTCTTCAGTATAATTGACTGTAACATCTGCACCCATATCACGAGCAAGAGCCAGCTTGTCCTCGGAACTTGCGGTCGCAATCACCTTACCCGCCCCCAACAATTTTGCCAGCTGCACGGCAAGCGTCCCGACACCGCCAGCTGCGGCATGAACCAAAACGCTTTCCCCTGATTCCAGACGGCCCATTGTTTTCAAAATATGGTACGCACTTAACCCTTGCAAAGGCAGTGCGGCCGCTTGATAAAAATCAAACCGATCTGGCAGATGGATGAGACCTCTGCTATCGGCCAGAGCATATTCGGCATAACCGCCCGACTCGATTAACGTGACAACCCTAGCACCTGGCTTTACTGTTCTTACCTCATCGCCAACCGCAACGACCACTCCAGCAATTTCTGCACCTGGTACAAATGGCAGCGGTGTCTTGACCACATATTGCCCTTCACGCCTCGCCGTATCGGCATAATTGACGCCGATCGCATGAATTTCGATCAGCACTTCTTTGCCTTTCGGTACTGGTCTTTCTAGCTCCACCATTTGAAGCACTTCAGGCCCGCCGTATTCCTTCAACTGTACACCTTTCATCGTTTTTCCTCCTTATTTTCCATTGAAATTTGGCTTTCTTTTTTCCTTGAAGGCGGCAATACCCTCGAGATGGTCTTCTGTTGCTACCATTAAAGTTTGCGTTATTCGTTCCTGTTCCAGCATTTCTTCCAATGATGCATTCAAAGAATGATCGACAAGCTTTTTAATCATTCCGAAAGCCTTGCCTGGACCCTTTGCTAATTTACTAGCAATCTTCAACGTTTCCTCCCGCAGACTTTCCGTCGGCATAAGATAGTTAATTACTCCCAGCTGATATAATCGTTCGGCAGGAATAGGTTC
>JAUZPT010000230.1 GCA_030705745.1 Bacillota bacterium
GGCAATAGACCAAACCTCTTTTATATCATGCAATTGAGTCCCCTCATTTACGAGTAAATTCAAATAAACTGGAAAAATTACTTCGGCTTCGATAAACAAATTATTTGTGAGCAAACCATCTGCGGAAATATTGATTGTACCTTCAATCGAATTTTCAATAGGGACAAACCCTTTATCCGCCTTATGTACACCAACCGATTCAAGAACATCCAATATGGTATCACAGCTAAACCATTCAATATCCTCACCAGCATAGTATTGAAATGCCGCTTCTTCTGAAAAGCTACCGTGTGGACCTAAATATGCAACTCTCATCTGTCAAAACACACTCCTTTAGTTTCCAATATAGTATACACGAATAAACCAGTGTAAATTATAATTTTTCTAAAATTTCTTACAATTAATAAGTTACTTGGAAAATTGGTATTAGTACTAATCCATTCCTTAAAAATAAAAAGCCTATGCAGCAAAAAACTATGCCACACAGACTTCTCATCCGCCGTTATTAGTATTAATTTACCTGTCCAACGGGTTGGTTATTGTAAAACATTATAAATTAAGGCCTTTCATGCTACCTTCCGGATAACGCCCGCCTGCAAAGATTCCATGAGGTGCCACTTCATTAATACGAGCTTTATCGCCTTCTGATAACGTAATTTCAAGAGCTCCAAGATTCTCTTCCAAGTATGCGATTTTCTTTGTACCTGGAATAGGAACGATATCATTTCCTTGTGAAAGCAGCCAGGCAAGGGCCAATTGTGAAGGCTTGCAATCTTTTTCCTTGGCGATTTCAGTAATTTTATGCACTAAATCCAGGTTCTTTTGAAAATTTTCACCCTGAAAACGCGGAGAAAAACGGCGATAGTCGTCTTGTGCCAAATCTTCAAATTTTTGAAGCTGGCCTGTCAAAAATCCCCTACCTAGTGGGCTATAGGGAACAAATCCGATACCGAGTTCGCGGCAGGCTGGCAAAATTTCATCTTCGACGTCCCTGCTCCAAAGTGAGTATTCTGTCTGCAAAGCCGTAATCGGATGAACTTGATGGGCACGGCGAATCGTCTCGGGAGCGGCTTCCGACATTCCAAGGTAGCGAACTTTCCCTTCCTTGACCAAATCAGCCATGGCACCAAGGGTCTCTTCGATAGGTGTGTTTGGATCTACGCGATGTTGATAGTAAAGGTCAATATAGTCTACTCCGAGCAGTCGAAGGCTTTTCTCACATTGTTGTCTGACATATTCAGGTCGACCGTTTACGCCTAAAAATGCACCGTCCTCTGCTCGTACATTACCAAACTTTGTTGCCACAATGACTTGATCACGGCGATCCTTGATGGCATGTCCGATTAACTCTTCATTTTTCCCGACACCATACATATCTGCGGTATCTAAAAGCGTAACACCCAGTTCGAGCGCGCGATGAATTGTCTTTATGGATTCGTCATCATTTCGTCCGCTATAGAAATCCGACATTCCCATACAGCCCAATCCAAGAGCTGATACCTCCAACCCTTCACTTCCTAGCTTTCTTTTTTGCATGTTTCATCATCCCTTCTTTTCAATCCATTTTTTATAATCAACTGCAACAATGCGTTCCCCGCTGATAAATTTAAAGGAGAAATTCTTATTCCCACGTAGTACTTTACCCTTCATTTAGTATGTACATACCACATTATTAATTTTTCAAGAAAAGTAAATAGTACTGCCGAAGGGCTATCGAACCGCTCCCCCAACTATATCATTCGGGGAATATTAATGGTAATTTTACGACTTAAATCCTAAGGAGTCTTTGAAAATTGCACAATTTTAGCCAATTCGTATGTATAATTCAATGATTTCTACATAACCTATAGCTGTTTAGGAGGTGAAACAAAATGTCTAACCAAACAAATAATAACAATCAAAATAGTGTTTCGGAAGGTGTAAAGGAAACTGCAGGAGCTGCTTTTCATACCGTTCATAGTGCATTAGAAACCACAGAGAATGCTGCAATGAACGCAGTAGACGCCACAGCAAACGCTGTTAATAACGTAATGGGCAACACAAACAATAACAAAGCCAATCGAAATAATGAATAAAGTAAAAAGCGCCATTATTGGCGTTTTTTACTTTCCCATTTATTGTCGATCAGTAAATTTATGACTCCTTCTTTCTTCCTATGTAAAGTAAGTGGGATGATATACCGAGAATATAAGGATCTATTGCTATTTCAGTAATTAGATTCATTATTTTTTCTCCTTCAGTATCTCCTTTGTCTCTCCAATATTTCCACTGATCGTTGTTAAGTATTGTAGCTGGATTAGAACCGATTAACTCTAATGTTTCAAATCCTTGTGCTTCCATAAACGGTTTGATTTCATCAATATTATAATAATATGCACTTGTAAAACGGCCATCATCTGTGTGGTCAAAGCAACCTGATTGTGAAAATTCATTAATAGTATCCATTGTATTATTCGGTCTCCAGCTTTCTGGAAATAATAATGATGTGAGAATATGCCTGATTCTAGACATAAATGCAACAAAAATAATTCCATCTTTTTTTGTTACTCTGTGCAGCTCTTTGACTGCCTTTACCCGATCATTTCCTTCTTGTAAATGGTACATGGGCCCAAGCATTAAAGATGCGTCGAACTGGTCGGTTTCAAGGTTTAAAAGTTCTCTAGCGTCAGCAACGTAAAATCCATTAAACTGTTTGGCTAAAGAGAATTCCTCTGCCTTGTTTTGAGCCACTTCCACCAATTTTGGAGTTAAGTCTGTTAATGTAACCGTATATCCTTCTTTAGCCAACTTGAGAGAGTATTTACCTGGTCCTGCACCATTATCCAGTACATTCCCTTTTTTTGGTAAATATTTTTTCATATAGTGCCAATTCACTAGAAATTCAATCGGTTCTCGATCAAGTCGTCCCCATTCATCAAAACGATCATAGTACTGTATGATTTTATTCATTGTTTCACCTTCGATCATTGAGTGTAGTAAAACCTTTGTTTCCTTAACATGAACAAGAGAATTATGAAAAAGGATGTGTTTCTTTTTCTATGAAATTTTTTTGGCTTGAAGGATGTTTAATCTTGAATAAAATTCCCGAAAGAAATCCGGCTATAAACCCTCCAAGATGTCCTGAAATGGAAACTGCCGGCATAACTAAGGTTGATATCCAACCCAATAATATAAACGTGATGATAACTTTTTTTGATTCAGAATCCACAATTTTACCTCGAAACAAAATCAAGAAAAGGAATAATCCCAATAACCCAAAATCAAATCCTGATGCCCCCACACCCCCACTTGAAAAAAAGTATATAAATAGAAACGTTGAAAATATACATATCAAAAAGAACAAAATATATTTAGTTTTACCTAGGATTTTTTCTATTGGTGGAGCAAGTAGTAATATTGCCCCCATATTAAATATTAAATGTGTTAAACCATTATGTATAAATGCATAGGAAAGTATTCGATAATATTCCCCGTCATCTATTTTGCTGTTAATGATACCCCCAAACTCATAAACAATTGAAGGATTTCTTAGCCCACCAATAGCAGAAGTGTAGACAAACATGACCAAATTAAGTGCGACGATTACTGTCGTTATCGGATAAAATCTCAGGTACTCTTTAAAACTTTCATTTCGATTAATCATATAATTCCCCCATTACCGCTAAGAATCAAATTGAATCCAAAACATGAAACGAAGAATTCCCTACTAATATTTCCTTCAGCTAAAGTACACGTAGATAAGAAACTAGTGTGGTTCTTTCATTTAACTTCCTTATTGTCCCTGTTTTGGAGTACCCCAACTTCTCATAAAGGTAACAATTCCCTTCTTCCTCCAAGATGGTGTCCAATTCCCAACTTGTTGCATGGGAATACATTTCCTCCATGATTGAAATGGCTTTCTGGGCTACTCCCTTCCCTTGATATTCAGGCAAGATGAACAGAATACTTAATCGAAAGTGGGAGTTCCCTTCTTTCAACACCACCCGCACAGCTCCAACGAGAATATCATCCGATATGATTTTGTAAAATCCGCCATTTGGCGTTTCTATCCTCTCAATGGCCCTCTCCACTGTTTCATTTGCAGGACTTGTATCGTAATCCTTGTATTTTTCCAATAAGGGCATAAATGCTTTTACCTGTATATCAAAAATAGCCTGTGCATCCGAAATAATTGCTTTTTCAAGTCTTATTTCCACACCATCACCTCAATTAAAATTTATATAATTTAATAAAATATTAACATAAACTCCCTTCGTTGTAATAAAAAGTTAAAAAATGTAGTTTCTTAGCGAAATATATCAAGTTGGTTGGAGAATTATTGATAAATATTTATGAAAACTTTTTATTTTTTAACCATATGAGAAGATTTAAATGTACAATAATAATGTAAATAAAAGCCAATTTATTCAAACGGTAATTAAATGGGAGGTACATTCATGGAATATCAAATTCACGGAAGCACAATGCAGTCATTGGAGCTCCAGCTGGAACAAGGAGATTCAATATACAGTGAAGCTGGATCACTGCTTTCGATGTCACCAACGATTGAACTTGAAACCAATTTTACAGGCGGCATTAGCGGCGTATTCAAACGGGTCATCACAGGAAACACGGCTGTCTTGAATCATTTCAAGGCGGTTCATGGAAAAGGCCATGTTTCGTTCAGCACTCGCATGCCAGGCCATATCGTACCGTTACAAATGGAACGCTACAATTCTGTGCATGTACAGCGACACAGCTTTTTATGTGCAGAGGAAACAGTCTCACTAAATGTAGTCGGCAATATGGGGTTAACAGGATTTTTCGGCGGCAATGGATTGATTTACAACAAGTTAGATGGCAATGGATTGGCGTTTATATCCGTTGACGGGGAAGTAAATGAAATGTATCTAGAGGCAGGAGAAACGATTCTCGTTCATCCAGGACATCTCGCCGCCTATGATTCAAGAGTATCATTTGAAGTGCAACGACTCAAAGGATTCAAAAACATGTTTCTAAGCGGTGACGGGATGTTTTTGGTGAAACTCACAGGAGCAGGAACCGTTTGGCTTCATACATTAAGCTTGCATGGACTTGCAGAAGTTTTAATGCCTTACTTGGCTTCTCTTGTCTACCCATTTCCCTGCTATTATAAAACTTTCAATCGAAAGACAAAGGGTCAGTGGGAAAAATTTCGGTAGATTTTTAAAGGGAAAATTAGAGCC
>JAUZPT010000231.1 GCA_030705745.1 Bacillota bacterium
CATCATAAGCGCGATGATGGACATTTTTCTTGTGAACCCACCTCGTTTTGTCCATCAAAACCCCAAAAAACCATTTTAGGATTCAAAATGGTTTGCTGCCAAAAAATTTCACTAGGAAATCAACATTATTCTTTAACTAAGCCAATGAAAAAAGAAGCGGAATGTCTTCCCGCCTCTCTTACCCTTTCTATTTCCACCATTCATCAAACATCGATACAGGCAGGTTCCGTTTATGTGCCGTCGCAAGATAGCGTTGTTCAATCTTTTCAGCCACGACTTCGGAAACCGGTTTACCTTCAAGATAGTCGTCCAATTCGTCATACGAAATTCCGAGTTCCGTTTCATCTGCCTGTCCTGGTTTTTGGTCGAGGAGGTCAGCTGTTGGCACTTTCAAATAGAGGCTTTCCTCTGCGCTCAATTCCTTTAACAAAGCCCGGCCCTGACGCTTTGAAAGGCCAGATAAAGGCAGAACATCAGCGCCGCCATCACCATACTTCGTAAAAAAGCCTGTCACCGCTTCGGCAGCGTGATCAGTCCCAAGGACAAGAAGGCCTTCCATCCCACCCACAGCGTACTGGGCAATCATTCTCATCCGAGCTTTTACATTTCCTTTTTGAAAATCACTTAACGGGACGTCCTTGCTGATCGTATCAAATTCAGCCTGAACATCATCGACCGCCTGTTTAATATTGAAAATATATTCCTTGTCTGCTCTAATAAATTCCATTGCCCTTTTCGCATCGTCCTCATCCTTTTGGACACCATAAGGCAGGCGCACAGCGATAAACAAGGCATCTTTGCCTTCTCCTCTCAACTCTTCAACAGTAAGCTGTGCCATTCTCCCTGCTAGCGTTGAGTCCTGACCGCCGCTAATTCCAAGGACAAATCCCTTAGCTTTCGACTTGATGAAATACTCCTTTAAAAAAGAAATCCGTTTTTTCAATTCATCTTTTGGATTGATTTCCGGATTGACATTCAAATCCTTCATAATTTGCTTTTGTAAATTCATTTGATTCTCTCCTTTTCATTCAATCTGCGTGACGCAAGCACAATCGTATGTATTTTTTATACTGTTATGTTCCCCCGAAATCGCGGCAAAAAACACGGGCATTCGTCGAAGGTTAATAGTTTTATTTTAGCATTTACGCAAAATGAATACATCTAATATGAAATTGAATAAAAAGAAAACCCCTGATTCCAGAGGTTCTCCTTCCTATTATTACCAAACGAATAACCCAACGAGCATAGCGCTTAATAATGAAACACCAATTCCGCTCAACAGTAATTTCCATACATTTTTACCGATAATCGAGGATTTTTCCTCACCTAATATCGAATTAAACGTGCCGTAAATCATGCCGACCGTACTGAAATTCGCGAACGAAGTTAAAAACGTCGTTGCTACCGCTATTGTATGTCGTGGTAAAGAAGCAAGGTGCGTTTTCAAATCCATCATCGCCACGAATTCATTCGTCGCTATTTTAATGCCCATTAACGAAGCAACGTACATTGCATCATGTCCCGATAACCCAAGCAAGAAAGCAAACGGGCTAAAGACATATGAAAAGATTTTTTGAATCGTCAAACCGTGTACGATAAAACCAAGAATGCCGTTCAGGCACGCAGTCAAAGCGACATATCCGATTACCATCGCCAAAATGACGATGACCATTTTAATTCCGACGAGCATACTGTTTGAAATCGTTGAAAAGAAATCCTTGCGCTCCTCTTTTGGAGGCATATACACAATATCGTCCTCTTTGCTGACGTTAACAGGATTCAACATGCTTGCCAACAACAGCGCATTTAAACAGTTCAATGGAATAGCAGCAAACACATATTGTGCAGGCACCATCGTTAAATAAGCACCGATGATCGACCCGCTGATACTGCTCATGCTCATGATACCGAATGTAAGCAAACGGTTTTCTTTTAACACAACAAGCTGCTGGCGGATGACAGCGAGCGCTTCAGTATTCCCAAGAAACATCATTTGAATCGAGAAAAAGCTTTCAAGCTTTGGCAGTCCAGATATTTTTGAAATCACCCAGCCAACTTTGTCAATAATCCACGTTAAGATGCCAAAATACGATAAAATATCAAAGAAGGTAATAATGAATATAATCGGTAGGAGTGCGCTAAAAAAGAAATCGATTCGCTCGTTCGCCATCACGGATGGAAATACAAACGAAATCCCCTGATCGGCACACGAAATCAAAAAGGTGAAAAATGAAGCTATACGATCAATTGTCCATGTTCCAATTTTTGTACCTAGCATAAACCACGTAATGAACGCTTCGACCGCTACTAAAATTCCGATCGACTTCCACTTCACATTTTTCTTGTTCGGGGAGACTAAATAGACGATGCCAATGACAATCAAGACCCCAAGCAAATTCATGAAAAATAACATATAATCAACTCCTGATGCTTTGTAGTATATCCAAAAGAAAAAGCTCTTATTTTTTATGCTTCAGCCACAAGACAGAAGCATAAAAAATAAGAGCTTGGAAATCCATATAAAAACGGCAGAACCTTCACACCTTTAACGGATGGAATCGGCGCATTAATATACTTTTTCTCTTTATTTTTTATACTTCCTTGTAGTCCGGCATTTTACGGCTGCCGGGTAGAAACAATCAGACCCTATAAACTGAAATTATACAAGGATATTAAATGAACTCATTTTTTGGAATAACTAACATCTTATCCTACTATTTTTCGGCATACAACCCTCTAAATAAAAGTTCCATTTTTAAAAATACTGCAAATACAAACGCTTTTTCGATATACGCGAATGTTATAAATACTTACCACTTATTTAATGTGGTGACAATGCATCAAAAAAATGATATAATTCACCCGTTGCCTTTCAAGGCCAGTATGAATTCATTTAACTAAATAACGCCGTTTTCAACGGTAGAGGTTCTAGCTACCCTCTCTAAAAAACTAAGGATAAAACAGTGCCGTTTTCTTAGTGGCGCTGTTTTTTTTCTTTTAAAAGGAGCAATCATTAATGAAAAAAGATAAAGCCGTCATCGTTTTTAGCGGAGGACAAGACAGTACAACCTGCTTGTTCTGGGCAATGGAACAGTTTGCTGAAGTCGAAGCTGTAACGTTTGATTACAACCAGCGTCATCGACTCGAAATAGAATGTGCACAAAACATCACGAAGGAACTTGGAATCAAGCATCACATCCTTGATATGAGTTTATTAAATCAGCTCGCGCCGAACGCCTTGACAAGGGATGATATCGAAGTGACGGAAGGTGCTGAAGGAGAGCTTCCTTCCACCTTCGTCCCAGGAAGGAATTTATTATTCCTTTCCTTTGCCGGAGTCCTGGCAAGCCAGGTTGGTGCAAAACACATCGTCACAGGTGTTTGCGAAACGGATTTCAGCGGTTATCCCGACTGCCGCGACATCTTTATCAAATCCCTGAATGTGACGTTGAACCTTTCCATGGACCAAGGGTTTGTCATTCATACTCCGCTGATGTGGATCAATAAAGAGGAAACATGGAAGCTCGCAGATGATCTCGGTGCGCTGGACTTTGTCCGTGAAAAAACACTGACATGCTACAACGGCATCATTGCGGATGGATGCGGGGAATGCCCTGCCTGCCATCTTCGGAAAAAAGGGCTGGACGATTACTTGCAGAAACGAAAGGAGCGTTAGAACGATGTACGGTTTTCGAATTGTCGACAAACTGCAGAAAATTGGCGAAGACATCCAAATCGATCAATTAAAATATCACTCGAAGCGCGTTTTGGTCAGCAAGGAATTCACCTTTGACTCCGCCCATCATTTACACCATTACGAAGGAAAATGCAAAAACCTTCACGGTCATACGTACAAAGTCATCTTCGGCATTAGTGGCTACGTAGACGAGCGCGGTCTGATGATTGATTTTGGGGATATTAAAGAGATTTGGAAAACGGAAATTGAAATTCATCTCGATCATAAGTACTTGAATGAAACACTGCCACCCATGAATACAACCGCGGAAAACATGGTTGTATGGATTTATGAAAAAATGGCCGAGGCACTGGGTCATATCGACAGAAAAAAACAATACATCGGTGCAAGGGTGGAGTTTGTGCGTCTTTACGAAACGCCTACCAGCTATGCCGAGGCGAAGCGGGAGTGGATGGAAAATGAGTAAAATCCCTGTAATGGAAATATTCGGACCGACCATCCAGGGTGAGGGAATGGTGATTGGCCAAAAGACGATGTTCGTCCGTACCGCAGGCTGTGACTATTCGTGTGCCTGGTGCGACTCAGCCTTCACCTGGGATGGCACGGGCAAAGACGATATTCAGATGATGGATGCGGAACAAATTTGGGCTGAACTGAAGGAGCTTGGAGGCGATGGCTTCTCATTTGTGACGATTTCTGGTGGAAACCCTGCGCTGTTAAAAAACCTTGATGAACTGATTAAGCTTTTAAAGAAAGAAAACATTCAAATTTGTCTCGAAACCCAAGGAAGCAAATGGCAAGACTGGTTTTTGGATATTGACGAGCTGACAATTTCACCAAAACCGCCGAGTTCGAGAATGGAAACCAATTTTGAGATTCTGGATGGCATCGTAAAGAACTTGACTGATCATAATTTTTCAAACAACGTTAGCTTAAAAGTGGTTGTCTTTGATGAAAGCGATTATCAATATGCGAAACACATTCATCAGCGCTATTCCTCGCTTCCATTTTTCGTTCAAGTAGGAAATGATGATTTAACAAGGGATGATAATCAGCAATTTCTTATGCGTTCCCTTCAAAAATATAGCGATTTAATCGATAAAGTTATGCTCGACCATGAGCTTAAAAATGTAAAGGTATTGCCCCAGCTGCACACCTTCCTGTGGGGAAATAAACGTGGGGTTTAGTATATATAACAAAAACCGGTGGGCGTGAAGTGACCCACCGGTTTTTCTCTTTGCGAATCGAATTAAAAATGCACTGGAACCATCGAGCTGTCCAATGCCTTGCACTCGTAATGCTGGCTGGACAAATAGTTCAATAGCTGAGGAAGCTGGGCCAGCGTTTCTCTCCTTTCGTGCATTAGAACGACAAGCGGCCCTTTTTGTTTCTTTCGTTTTTCAATTTGGGCAATCACATTAGTCACATAACGATGGTCCCTGTAAAACCAATCCATACTATCAATATTCCAATCCCACATTAAATATTTATTTTGA
>JAUZPT010000232.1 GCA_030705745.1 Bacillota bacterium
TAATTAATCTGCAAATACGGTATGTTTTACCTTCCACTTCTCCATTGCAATATATAACCAGAAAGAGTAAATTACGAGAGTAATAATGCAAAATACCCACCATTTAATCCAATTCCCAAATAAACTTATTGCTGAGCCTGTAAACGTTAATCGTCTTCCATTGATAACAGTATGTCTCGTTTTCCAACCCAGGAACTTCCCACAAAGGAGGTCCCTTTTCACTTTCATGAAAGCTGTATTTGCCAATGGAAAGCCGTGTACTAAACAAGCAAATGAAATAAATTGCTGTCTCTATTGATTTCCTGGAACGCAAATTTCTTCTTCTTCATACGAGACACTAGGCCAGCATGATCTTCCCGGCACTTTATTTCAATGCCAACTAATGCTGGTCCGTTTTCCCGGTTATTTCTCTTGGTATATTCAAACGTCGTGATGTCATCTGTTGGTCCTAGAACTTCGTCCAGGAATTCCCTTAATGCTCCTGCACGTTGAGGGAAATTAACGATGAAGTAATACAGTAATCCTTCATAAGACAATGACCGCTCCTTAATTTCTTGCATTCGTCCAATGTCATTATTTCCCCCACTGATCATACAAACGATTGTTTTTCCTTTAATCTCTTCCTTGTATAGGTCAAGGGCGGAAATCGGCATGGCACCCGCAGGTTCAGCAACAATTGCATGTTCATTATATAGCTCTAGAATAGATGTACAAACTTTTCCCTCTGGCACAAGAAGGATATCATCCAATAACTCTTTGCATATAGCAAAAGTCTTTTCGCCTACCTTCTTTACGGCTGCACCATCCACAAATGTGTCTATTTCCGATAAAGGTGTCACTTTATTAAACAGAAGGGATTCCTTCATAGATGCAGCCCCCTCAGGTTCGATCCCAATGATTCTCGTTTCTGGGGAGACGCTCTTTATGTATGTACTTAAACCAGCTATAAGTCCACCGCCGCCGATGCTGGCAAAGACAAAATCTATCTGTTCATCGCAATCGTTTAAAATTTCAACCGCCGCTGTTCCTTGTCCTGCAATTACATTTTCATCATCAAAAGGGTGAATGAACGAGCTGTTATCTATCTTTGCACAGTTAACTGCTTCATTATAGGCATCGTCAAAGGTATCTCCTGTTAATATAATTTCTACGAACTCTCTGCCAAACATAGCAACTTGGTCAATCTTTTGACGTGGAGTAGTTGTAGGCATAAATATTTTCCCTTTTACCCGAAGATGCCGGCATGCATATGCTACACCCTGAGCGTGATTCCCTGCACTTGCACAAACCACACCCTGGTCAAGTAATTCTTGATCAAGAGATTTCATCGAGTAGTAAGCACCTCGTAATTTAAAAGACCTGACATGCTGGAGGTCTTCCCTTTTTAAGTATACGTTGCATCCGTATTTCTCAGAAAGGCGCTCATTCTTTTGCAACGGAGTATGAACGACTACGTCCTTCAAATGCTGATGAGCTATTAGGATGTCTTCAACTTGCACTACATTTCTTTTTTTCACGTTCTGTCCCATTCTCGCTCATCCTCACTCGCCTATATTTTATAATTCATTCATTATACTATGGATCTATTTTGTTTTAAGTTATTATTGTAACTATTCTTTCTAGCTCATTTTTCAATATCTTGTATTGTATCTGAATAATCTTTATATAATTTTATTACATCTTTTTTGATATTTATGAAAGTAATTTCCCTAAATAATATGGCATTTGGCGCCGCCACCAAATCCAATCATGCGAAACATCTTCGCTCCACTCATCAAACCATGCTGGGATTTGTTTTTCTTCAAAGGCTTCTTTTAATGTAAAGTATGAAGGCAGCCCATCCTGTTCCCAATCACCCCGCCCGGTACAAATAATGATGGTTGCTGAACGATAGCGATCAATAAACCAGCCGTCATTCTGGTTCCATATGTAATCACTCGGTGAATTTTCGTAAACAAGCGGATCATTTCCGTAATCTCCAAAAAAGTAACGTGCATCGTAAATACCGCTAAGTGCAACGGTTGTTTGGAAGACATCCGGATGTCTCAAGAAAAAGTTCAACGCATGATAGGCCCCCATACTACACCCTGTGGTCAACATCGGATCGAACCAACCTGTTTTATGTTTAATAAATGGAATGGCTTCTGAAATCACATAACGGTCATATGCTTCATGTGCCAATGCACGGTCATGCGCTGGTTTGGAGCCGTGCAGCCAGCTTTCACTATCGATACTGGCCAATGTAAAAAACTGAACTTTTCCGGATTCAATAAAGTCAAGACACACTTCAATCATGCCAAAATCATAGTATTCTGTATGCGTCCCTCCAGATGAAGGAAAAACGAGGATTGGCATGCCACTGTGTCCATATCTGTTCAACGGCATTTCACGTCCTAATTCTCCACTCCAGTGGCTTAAATGTTCTATATTCATAGAAAAATCTCCTGTCCTTAATTTTTGCGTTCATGTACAAAACGGATAATGTCATCGACTTCTTCCTGCGAATCTGCAACAATCGCATAAAATTGATTTCCCTGGAGTTTTGCAAACGCATCAGGAATGCGCTGTGCAAACTTCACACAATCGCCAAATCGTTCATAAATAGCATTCATACCATGCTTATACTCATACGCATCCCGCTGTGTTATACCGACACAGAACTGGTTTTCAGCATCGGATTCCTTAAATTCTCCTCCTGTCACGAGAGAAGCATACTGAGCAAATAAATCAATGGAGTACGCGAAATTGTACATATCAACCGTGTAGCCGCCAGCCAAGCGGTTATTGTATTCAAGTGCAACATAATCCCCATTTTCCAATTTAAAAAACTCAATATGGAAAAAGCGTTCTTTCATGCCAAACTCTTTCACAATCGCCTTTCCATACATTTCGAGCTTAGGATCAATTTCTTTTTGAATCACATACGCCATATCCAACTGACCATTAACGAGTTCCAGAGTTGGAACGTTATAGATAAAGCTTGTTTTGAAAACAATCCTCCCTTTCTGGTCCACTAAACCATCAAATGTACAAAGCACGCCTCCTTCGACAAATGGTTCCAGGAAGTACACTTGTGCTTCTCCCCATTCTTTCTCAAAACGGCGTACAGCCTCTTCTGAATTTAATTTAAAGGTTGCAGCGGATCCCACTCCATTATCCGGTTTCGCGATAACCGGCAGTCCTAATTCATCAATGGCTTTTAATAACTCCTCTTTCGTTTTAGCGGTTCTTCCTTCTACAACTGGCACCCCTGCTTGTTTAAAAAGCTTCTTCATTTCAGATTTATACTTAACTTTTTTCAAGTCATCCGTTTTATTGCCGTACACGTTAAATTGCTCACGCAGCTGCGCATCAAGTTCCAGCCAGTGCTCGTTATTGGATTCAATGCGGTCAATGGGACCATGTTTATAAAATAAAAATGCAACCGCACGTTTTACTTCATCTACATCATCTAGATTATTCACACGAAAATATTCAGTTAAAGAGTTTTGTAAGTTGGAACTTAATTGGTTATATGGCTCCTCGCCAATTCCCAAAACATTGACCCCCGCTTCTTTTAAACGATGAGCAAATGGCTGAAAATTACTTGGATAAAAGGGTGATATTAAAATATAATTCATAAAAAAGGCTCCTTTTTCTGAATTAAAGATTCATAGTTTTTTAAAATAATACAATTATTTAAATTTTAAATCAATTTAAATTCAAAAATATCCAAAAAAAAATGAGTGAGAGATTCTTCCCGCACTCAAATTCAATCCAAAATCATTTTCAGTTCATTTAAGACCACTTCTCACTTAAGAAACGTAAACATTCTGGCAAGTGTTTGGCCCAAGCTCTTTCATTATGTTCTTCATCCGCAAAAATATTTAAATGAATGTTATCAATTGGAACAGAGCCTTTTAGTAGTTGTTTGTAATAAATAAGCGAGCCATCGATATAGGCCTGCTTCATATTGCCATACATCAATTTCCGGTCAGTATCATCGCCTTCCTGAGTCCCAACTTGAATGTAGACCCTCTGCTCAGGTTCCAACTCTTTTCTGGCAATATAACTGTCAAACGCTTTACTTGTAATCCAATTGGCTAAAGAGAAAATACCTAAACCACCAATTTGGTCTTTATATTCAATCCCCATAAAGGCCGAAATATTTCCACCAAGGGAACTGCCAATCATCGCTGTATGAACCTTATCCGACTTAGTCCGGTATTGCTTATCGATAAACGGCTTCACGACTGTCATGACAAACTCAGCAAACTCCGCTCCTCTTCCGCCTAGTTCAATATCTTCAGGAAGTGGGCTTTCAGTAATTTTCCAAGGTGTATATTCATCAATCCGATCTTGTCCGCCGTTATCGATCCCAACAACAATCATCCTCGGCAAATCGAGGTTTTGTTTAATGGCCGGAATCACTTTCCACGAATAC
The DNA here is from genome assembly GCA_030705745.1 of Bacillota bacterium. Lineage (GTDB taxonomy): Bacteria > Bacillota > Bacilli > Bacillales > Cytobacillaceae > Neobacillus_A. Next base: position 4,424 of record JAUZPT010000232.1, read on the forward strand.
CCGCTAAAAGATTCACTACTGTAAAAAACATTTTGTCCATCATGCATATAGACGACTGGATAATGCTCAGACTCATCTTTATCATAGTTTTTCGGCAACAAAACACGCACCCGGCGTTTTTCATTTTTATAAGACATATGTAATTGATGTATTTCCAGTTTTAAATAAAAATAGGATTCGTTCATTATTTAACCTTCCTCACTCCTTTGATATTACATTAAATATACTAATCTTTTTTCCATTAAACCCTCATTTAAATATAATAATTTTTTTGGCTCATCAAAAAAGGTTAGAAATAAGTTGTTGAACTTCGCTGCGGCCATTCGCTTTCCGCGGGGCATGCAGGAGTCTCATGGCTTTCTCTTCGTTCAACCAGCAAAATAATCATCTTATTTTTAAACCAGCACTTATAGTGAAGATCCATTTTAGTTTATTTTTCCCAATATCTCCCACACGGACTTTTTGGAGAAGAATAAGGACTGTTGTAGGTGGAACCTCTATTCTTTTGCTTTTCTTCCATAATTCTTAATGCACTCCCTCTTATCGGTCTAAAATATGTGAATCCGACGTGGATGCGTGCGGTCATACAAGACGACCACCAACGGTCTTGGGCAACGGTCTCCTTCGGTCCATCGAAAATAGACAAAAAAACCGCACGAGTGAAAATATCACAGTGCGGTTAAATATGTAATAATATCAAGGTTGGCGGGACCGCCTGGGAATCGAACCCAGCTGACCTGGCACGCAGGTCACA